>WOYT01000123.1 GCA_011620695.1 Proteiniphilum sp. | reverse complement strand
TAAGTTTGTAAAGTTCATGGTTCTAAGCTGATAGCTAAAATCTTTAACAATAAAAAGATATGAGAAGAAAACTGACGATAGCGCTTGTGGCGCATGATCACCGTAAAGCCGATATGGTGGAATGGGTGGTCTTTAACTCCGACTTCCTGTCGGAACATCACCTGATCTGCACCGGCACCACCGGCCGCCTGGTAAGGGATGCCCTCAACAACGAAGGAGTGAATCCCGAGATCACCATCATGAACTCCGGTCCCATGGGTGGTGATGCCGAGATCGCTGCAATGGTGGTACGAAAGGAGATCAACCTGGCGGTGTTCCTGATTGACGACCTCAACCCGCAACCGCATGAGGCTGATATCATGATGCTGCTCCGGCAATGTCGGTTGCACAACATACCCATTGCCTGCAACCGGTACAGTGCCGACCTGATGATCACCAGCAACCTGTGGGATGATGAGAGCTACGTGCCCTCCCCTCCCCGGTATGAGAAATTTGACAGGGAGAAGATGAATTTCTGATCGACTCCCCGCCTCATTGTTAAACCCCTCATTGATAGTTTACTACCAATGAGGGGTTCTTCATGCTCTCCGGTGAGGATCCCCCACAATTGTGAGGCTCTACTCGGCGATCGCCAGCTCTTCCACAATATGGGAAGCACCCATCACCTTGTCGATGACAAAGAGCACATAACGGATATCGACGCTGATGGTACGCTGCATCTCCGGCTCGAAGAGGATATCGCCGCTCAGCGACTCCCAGTTACCGTCGAAAGCGAGCCCAATCAGCTCGGCTTTGCCGTTCAGCACCGGACTGCCAGAGTTGCCACCGGTGATATCATTGGTGGAGAGGAAGTTGACACGCATCACCCCCTCGTTGTCGTCATAGGGCCCAAACTCACCGTTACGAATCAAATCGAGGATCTCTTCCTGCACGTTGAACTCGGGATCGCCAGGCTTCTGTTTCTCAAGGATCCCCTGTGAGGTGGTGTAATAGTCGTACCACACTGCATCACGTGGCCAGTATCCTTTTACGGTGCCATAGCTCATCCGCTGCGTGAAGTTGGCATCAGGATAGAAGGTGCGGTCGCTCTCCATCTCCATCAGGGCAGCCATGAATTCGCGTTCTGCACGCAGGATCTGCTCGTAATAAGTCATCATCTGCCCCGACAGCTCGTACCCCATATCGGTTGTGGACAAAGCCAGCTCCATGGCAGGATCTTTTGTAAGCTCCTGGGTATCCGCGTTTTTTAACAGCTCCAGCAGCTTCTCGAGTGAGGTGAACTGAGAATTGGCAAACAACCAATCGGCATACTGCTCATAATCTCCCTCAAAGAGAGAGTCAATTTTTTGATAGATATCGGGATGATATTCACTGGGCACCCGCTCGGCGTAAAGCTTCATCAGCACCGGCAGCACCTTTTTGTCCAGTGCCGGCTCATAATTCTTGTAAGATTCGATGAGGCGATCGTTGATGAATGCCTGTTTCTCCTCTTCCGTGCCGTCATTGTCGAAACGAAGGATGGTGTTGGCAAATCTGATCAGTTCGATGCCGTTGTTGAAGGTTTCCAGGAAGTAGGTGGTATAACGTGCCATCTCATTGGAAGCGGTATAAGCATCTCTCAGGGTTATCAGGGTACTGTCATACTTTTGCCCCTGTTCAGGATTGTTTTTGATCCATTCAGCAAGCCTGGATTCCAGCGCCTCTTTCTCCGGTAGCACCTCCAGGCGGGTCAACGCCTCATTCATCCCCATTGAATTTTTCCAGTAGTTGGAGCTACCGGCATACTTACTGGCATACTTGATGCGGATGGTGTCGTTCTGCGTCATGGCATCCCACCAAATCTGCTGCTTGGCACCCCGCACCTCGATACGTGGCTTGTTCTCAGACTCCATGCGCTGGCGGATGCCCCAGGAAGAGAGGTAACGCTGTGTGTTTCCGGGGTAGCCCACGGTCATCGCATAATCTCCTTTTTTTACCCCCGCCAACGAAACAGGAACCACATACCTGGGCTGGTAGGGCACATTCTCGGCACTGTAGTTGGCCGGTTTGTTCTCCTTGTTGGCATAGACACGGAACAGCGAGAAGTCACCCGTATGGCGTGGCCACATCCAGTTGTCTGTATCACCGCCAAACTTACCCACCGAAGAGGGGGGAGCGACCACCATGCGTACATCGCGGAAAACATCGTAAAGTACCACATAATATCTGTTGCGTGCAAAGAAAGGCACCACACGTGCACGGGTAAAAGGATCACTCTCATATTCGCTGATCAGTTCGTTGGAAATGGAGTCGATGGTCAGCTCACGCTGTATCTCGCTCATCACCAGCGGCACATGGGGCACGATACGGTCTGTCACATCCTCCATCGACCGGAGAAAAGAGACCGTCAGTCCGTCGGCACTGAGCTCATCCGCCTGAGAGGCAGCTACAAAGCCATCGCGCAGGTAATCATGCTCCACGGAACTCAGCTGCTGGATGGCACCATAGCCGCAGTGATGATTGGTGAAGATCAGTCCCTCGCCCGATACCGCCACGCCGGTACATCCACCGCCAAAAATTACAACTGCATCTTTCAGTGAGGGGTTCTCTTCACTGTAAAGTTGATCAGCAGGGAAAGTGAACCCCAACTCCTGCATGCGGGCGATGTTCTCGCGGTTAAGCTCTTTCAGGAGCCACATTCCTTCATCGGCTCTCGCCGTGAATGCCACAAATAAAATTGTGATCGACAAAAAAAGTTTCTTCATAGGTTGTTGTTTTTATAGCGATAAACGATAAGTTTTGATTATTGATTATTGAATGTTTTATGCTTGATGTTCATTTTTAATTACTTAAAAAAATTACCGATGAAAGGCCATTGTTTCAGCGGCAACTCTCTCTTTATCATCACAACGAGATAAACCGCCACCAGCAGCGTAGAGACAAGCAATCGCAACGGGAGGCTCTCCAGCTGGAGATAGCTCACCCTGATACCTGCATAAAGGATGATCGTAAGCAGAAAGAAGGTAGCGGCCGAACGTAGGTTATATGGGATGGGATAATGCTTCTGTCCCAGCCCGTAGGAGAGGATCATCATCGCCAGGTTAGCGATAAACGATGCCCAGGCGCACGCCATGTAACCAAAACGGGGGATAAAGAGGATATTGATCCCCAGGGTGATCAGAAAGCCAAAGATCGACATGTAGGCACCCCAGCGGGTCTGGTCGGTAAGTTTGTACCAGAGCGACAGGTTGAAATAGACTCCGAAGAAGAGTTCGCCAAGCAGTACGATCGGCACCACCTTGAGTCCCTCGTGGTAGGCTGCCGGAATCAGGAACTTGATGATATCGATGTAACCGGTAGTCAACAGGAAAATCAGCAATCCGAAGAGGATGAAATAGCGGGTGGCGTCACTGAATGACTGACGATCGTCGGCAGCCTCCCTGTTACGTGCAAAGATAAAAGGTTCGAAGGCGTATCGGAACGACTGGGTGAACATCACCATGATGATGGCGATCTTGAAGTTCTGTCCGTAGATGCCCAGCTCCCGGAATGCATTCGCCTTGTCTGGATAGAACCAGGGGAAGAGAATCTTGTCCACCGTCTGGTTGAGGATGCCGGCGATACCCAGGATCAGTATCGGGAAGGAGTAGTGCAGCATCCTGCGCAGCAAGGCTTTGTCGAAAGTGAAACGCACCCTCAGCTCAGGGGAGACCATCAGCAGCTGCACCACCGAGGCGGTGAGGTTGGCGATCAGGATGTAATCGACCCCCCGGCTCAGGTTGAACCATGCAAAGGCATCGGGGAACCGCTCCTGCAGGAGGGGACAAGCCAGGAAGAAGAAGAGGTTGATCAGGATGGTCAGCCCCACGTTAACCAGCTTGATGGCAGCAAATCGGATGGGTCTCTTCTTAAAGCGCAGGTTGGCAAAGGGGATAGCGCCCACCACGTCGAAGCAGAGGATCAGCACCATCAGCAGCAGGTAATGCGGTTTCATCTCACTGCCGCCCAGTGCGAAAGCCGCCGGTTTCAGGAAGAGGAGAGACAACACAAAAAAGAGTAGCGTGGAAGAGAGGATGCTGATAAAAGCAGTGGAAAAGACCCTGGTAGGATCTGACTCCTTGTTGGCAAAGCGGAAGAAACCGGTCTCCATGCCATAGGTGAGGATCACCTGCAACAGGGCTACCCAGGCGTAGAAGTTGGTCAGCACGCCAATGTCATCCACCCGGGGCAGGGCGAACGCCCAGTAGAGGGAGAGGAACCAGCTCAGGAGCCTGGGTAGCACGCTGCCCAATCCATAGAAAAAGGTCTCCTTTGCCAACGATCTCATTCCACCTGCCATCTCTCTGCCGTTCTTAGTGTGTCGAATTGTGTGTGTAAGATGCAAAAATACAATTTTTCCCTGATGCCGGGCTCAAAATGGCATCATTATTTATCTTTAAGCATTTTGGTGCTCAAAATTCCGAAAAAAACCGTTTACTTTGCAGGTTGTAAATAGTGAACAGAGAGCAATCAGAAACAAATGCATGCTGCCGGGTGATGGAAATGCGCAGACAGCATGATCCCCAAAATTGAATATGGCACAACAGGAAGAGGTTTTCAAGAAACTGGTATCACATTGTAAGGAGTACGGGTATGTATTCCCGTCGAGCGAGATCTATGACGGGCTGGCTGCCGTGTATGACTACGGTCAGATGGGCGTGGAACTGAAAAACAACATCAAGAAATACTGGTGGGACAGCATGGTGCTGTTGCATGAAAACGTGGTGGGCATCGACTCCGCCATCTTCATGCACCCCACCATCTGGAAGGCATCGGGACACGTGGATGCATTTAATGACCCGCTGATCGACAACAAGGATAGCAAGAAGCGTTACCGAGCCGATGTGCTCATCGAGGAGCACCTGGCGAAGTATGACGAAAAGATAGAGAAAGAGGTGCAGAAGGCGGCCAGGCGATTTGGCGAGAGCTTCGACGAGCAGATGTACCGGGAGACCAATCCCCGCGTGCTGGAAACCCGGCAGAAGCGGGATGAGATCCATGCCCGTTTTATCAAAGCACTCAACGACAACAACCTGGAGGAGCTTCGGCAGATCATCGTGGACTGCGAGATCGCCTGCCCCATCAGCGGTACCCGCAACTGGACCGAGGTGCGGCAGTTCAACCTGATGTTCTCTACCGAGATGGGTTCCACCGCCGACGGAGCCATGAAGGTGTTCCTCCGCCCCGAGACGGCACAGGGCATCTTTGTCAACTTCCTCAACGTGCAGAAGACCGGCCGCATGAAGATACCGTTTGGCATCGCCCAGATCGGCAAGGCGTTCCGCAACGAGATTGTCGCCCGTCAGTTCATCTTCCGCATGCGGGAGTTCGAGCAGATGGAGATGCAGTTCTTCGTGGCACCGGGTGAGGAGCTGAAGTGGTTCGAGCACTGGAAAGCCTTCCGCATGAAGTGGCACCAGGCGCTCGGGTTCGATGCCCACAAGTATCGTTTCCACGAACACGACAAGCTGGCACACTATGCCAATGCGGCTACCGACATCGAGTTCGAGATGCCGTTCGGCTTCAAGGAGGTGGAGGGGATCCACTCCCGTACCGACTTCGACCTGAGCCAGCATGAGAAATTCTCGGGCAAGAAGCTGCAATACTTTGATCCGGAACAGAACAGATCCTACATACCCTACGTGGTGGAGACCTCCATCGGCGTGGACAGGATGTTTCTCTCCATCCTGGCGGCCTCTTATTGTGAGGAAACACTGGAAGGAGGAGAGGTTCGGGTACTGTTGAAGCTCCCCCCTGCCCTGGC
>WOYT01000004.1 GCA_011620695.1 Proteiniphilum sp. | reverse complement strand
TTAAGTTTTTTCAGGGCACAAAAAAAGCGGGATGGAACTCCCGCTTGATTCATAATATCATGCATGCCGGTCAATACCGGGGTTTCTTTTTCTTCCCCTTACTGCTGAATTCTTTGTCGTAAAACTTCTTCTTCTCCCGCGCGGGCTGATCCTCTTCCTGTGCAAAGTGTACCTGTAGTTTCCGGTCTTCGAGGTACATCCCCTTGAACGATTTGATCACATTGGAAGCATAATCTTCAGGCACTTCGAAAAACGAGAAGCTCTTCAACAGATCGATACGACCCACGGGAACTTTCCCTTTCACATGGTCGTTGATAAAACCCATCAGGGTAGCAGGATTGATGCCATCCATCTTGCCCACGTTGATAAAAAGGCGGGCATAGCCTTTTTCCGGCTGGCGGCTACCACCGTCACGATCATTGCCCCGCTTACCGCTGAATTCCTTTTTCTGTCCACGGGAGGAGCCCTCCTTTGGCTCATCGATCTCCTCCGCCTGCTGGTAGTACTCAATCAGCCGGTTGAACTCCAGTGAGACCATCCGCTTGATGATATCCTCTTTTTCCAGCCACTCCAGCTTACGGAAGATGGAGGGGAGCAACCGTTCGATCTCTGCCTCGTTTACTTTCACTTTCTCAATCTTGTCCACGAAGTTAAAGAGTTGCTTCTCGCAGATCACGTCTCCCCTGGGAACCTCCCGCTTCTCAAACTTCTTGTTGATCAGCTTTTCAATCTGTACCACCTTCCCTTTCTCCTTGGTGTGGATGATGGCAATCGAGGTGCCGGTCTTGCCGGCCCTGCCGGTGCGGCCACTTCGGTGGGTATATACTTCATAGTCGTCAGGCAAACCGAAGTTGATGATGTGGGTCACGTCATCCACATCGAGACCACGAGCAGCCACATCGGTGGCCACCAGCAGCTGCAGGTTGTGATTCCGGTACTTGCTCATCACATAGTCACGTTGTGCCTGTGAAAGATCGCCGTGCAACGCATCGGCATCGTATCCGTCCTGCAGCAGCTTGTCGGCGATCTCCTGCGTCTCCTTGCGGGTGCGGCAGAAGATGATCCCGTAGATGTTGGGGTAGTAGTCCACGATCCGTTTCAATGCCAGATATTTGTCTTTGGCGTGCACCATGAAGTAGAGGTGGCGCACATTCTCGGCACCCTCGTTCTTGCGGCCGATTGTGATCTCCAGTGGATTCTGCATATACTTGCGGGTGATCTTCTCGATCTCTTTCGGCATGGTGGCCGAGAAGAGAAGCATGCTGCGGCTGTCGGGCAGGTGCGAAAGGATCTCATCGATATCTTCCGAGAAACCCATGTTGAGCATCTCATCAGCCTCGTCCAGCACCACGGTGTGTACATCGCCCAGGGAGACCGTCTTGCGTTTGATCAGATCGATCAACCGCCCGGGGGTGGCTACGATGATGTGCACTCCCCGTTTTAGGGTGCGTATCTGGCTCTCGATACTGGAGCCGCCATAGACCGGCAGGATCTTGATATCCTCCACGTAGGCAGAGAAGTCGGTCAGGTCGCCCGCGATCTGCAGGCAGAGCTCACGTGTGGGACAGAGGATCAGCGTCTGCGGCGTACGCTGCTTCACGTTGATCTTCTGAATCACGGGGATACCAAAGGCGGCAGTCTTGCCGGTGCCGGTCTGCGCCAGGGCGATGATGTCGCGGGTCTGTTCCAGCAGGCGGGGGATCACCTCGCTCTGCACCGGCATAGGTTGTTCAAAGCCCAGCTCGGTAACGGCACGTTGAATTTCGGGAATCACTCCCAACTCTTGAAATGTACTCATTTTTGTAAAACTGTTTTAAAGTGTGGATCAATTGCGCTTTCCCCACACTCCACACATCTATTTACAAAAGCTGGTCCAACAACCGTCATGGCATGCTGCAGGGAAAACACCTGCATACTGCACCTGACACCCGGTGTAAATGCTGAAAAAGTTGAGAGAAAATTCAATGACAATCTGTGATTTTTTGTTTGATGAAGATAACCACTGCTCAGTAAATCAGTAAACAGGATAAAAAATCACCTCTTTTTTAAAATCGGCTGCAAAGGTATGAAAATAAATCGAATAAAGAATCATTAGAACTGATAAAGCAGATATTTACGCAACAAATTTCTTTTCCCGCTGGTGACCCGCAGCTCTTTCTCCAGGTAGTTATCCACCGAACCATATTTCAGTTTGATGTGATCGATGGCGTAATTGAGGTAGGCTCTGTTGACCGTGAGCATGGCTGTCACCGCCTCCTGCAAAGGTTCGGAGAGGTTGCGGGCATCTATCTCCACCATCTCCGGGTCAATGAATTGGTTGGAAAGCATATAGTCCTCCTCAAGCGAACTCTGTGGAATACCGATGGCATAGAGAATCAGGTAGGTGGCCAGTCCTACCCCATCTTTTCCCAGTGAACCACTCAACAGGATCGGGTAGTTGCTGTCGTTGGTGAGGATATCGAACATCTCAGCAAACTGTTTCTTATGGTTCTCCAGGATGTTCACATACTCTTCCTGCATATAACGGATCGCATCGCTGCGGTCAAAATGCTCATCTTCGAGCTGTTCATCAAGCTTCTGCGCATCCATCGGCATCAGTGGAAGGGCAATCTTGCGGATGGAGGGGTGAAGCAGGATGGGATATCTACTTGCAGTACGCTCTGATCGAAAATCAATCACAGTACGAATATTGAGTCGTCTGATCTTCTCCTGGTCATAAAGGGTGGCGTTACTCAGATTACCCGACCGATAGATCTCTCCCCATTTCATCTGCCTGTTATCGGTGGTGAAATAACCGCCGATGTCACGGAAGTTTTTGATTTGGTTCATGTCGATGGTGCGGTTAGCCACCACTCCGGAGTAAACCCCACCCGCACGAAGAATGAAATATTCGCGTAGTCCGGATCCGGTAGGGTTAAGCCTCATCACCTGATCGGTGATCTTCCGTGATGTCACGGGAGTAAAACTGGTCAGTGAGCTGTCGGTAAGCGAAGAGTAAATTTCAATATTCCCTTCCTGGTCAGGACTCACTTCCCACTTGAGCAGAAAATCCCCTTCAGGGTCTTTTTCTACCACAGAGGTAATTTTCACCGTTGACATGCAGGAGCTTCCTGCCATCATCAGCAATATAAGCAAGTATATCTGTATCCGATCTTTCACCATATGCACGATTGATAAACAAATATACAAAAAACTTTGTTCTTTTATTATCCGGAAGGAAAGGGATTAACAAACTATAATGAATTGGTTCTCTTTTTAATGGTTTATTGGATAGCGGTTTAAGTAATTCGAACTGCTTAAGAGAAAGAATGTTGATAACTTGTGCATACCCTGTAAACAGAAAGATGAAAAGAATAATTGGAAAGATCAGTTGACTATCGGTATAAAAATAGTCATGAACTGGCCAAATTTATTTCTCATTTTTTTGCAAAATATATTCACGCTTTTTCAACAGCTGGTTTATCGATCCCAAGAATTATTTATTAACTTTGCTTTTTATCCACCACTGTGAATAATATTTACAAGCTCTTAAATATCAAGCGATAAGATGATTTTATATTGTTGATAACTGATGATAACGTATTCAGGATTGATGATAACTTTGTAAGATGAAAATATAAGAAAAAGAGATCAACAATATCAACAGCCAATTATAATCATCATTATCCATTTTATTTTAAAAAAAATATATAATAAATAAATGACGAAAGAATCAATCATAGAACAGATCAATTTTTTACGAAAAGAGAAGAATGCGATCATCCTGGCACACTATTATCAAGAGGCAGAGATTCAGGATGTGGCCGACTTTGTAGGCGACAGCCTGGCGTTGGCGCAATGGGCTGCTAAAACTACGGCCGATATCATTGTGCTCTGCGGCGTTCATTTCATGGGAGAAACAGCCAAGATTCTGAGTCCCGGCAAACGGGTCTTCATTCCGGATCTGAAAGCGGGCTGTTCGCTGGCTGACAGCTGTCCCGCGCCCGAATTTAAGAAATTTATAGCTGAGCACCCTGGACACACGGTGATCTCCTATGTCAATACCACTGCAGCAGTGAAAGCGTTGACCGATATCGTTGTCACTTCCACCAATGCCCGTCAGATCGTGGAGTCGCTTCCGCAAGATGAGAAGATAATCTTTGGTCCTGATAAGAATTTGGGTGATTATATCAACAAGCTGACAGGGAGAAACATGCTTTTGTGGGACGGTGTTTGTCATGTACATGCACAATTTTCCCTTGAAAGAATTCTTGCATTGAAAAAAGAATACCCTGATGCTTTGCTGCTCGCGCATCCCGAATGTCCGAAATACCTGTTGGAGATAGCGGATCATGTGGGTTCCACCTCTTCTATTTTGAAATATGCCACCAACTCCGCTCAAAAACAGTTTATCGTGGCTACCGAAGCCGGTATATTGCATCAAATGCAAAAAGAGAATCCGGATAAGCTTTTTATTCCGGCACCGCCGGAAGATGCCACCTGTGCCTGCAATGAATGTTTCTATATGAAGATGAACACATTGGAGAAACTCTATCTCTGTTTGAAAAATGAGCAGCCTGAGATATTTGTGGAAGAGCAGGTAAGGGTGAAGGCGGTGAAGTCGATCGAACGGATGCTTGAAATATCGGAGCGGTATGGTCTATAAGGCTGTCTGGTTACACTGAGCCTGATGATTTGCGTTGGTTGAGGGGGTTCATTTCTTTTTTGTACCTTTGCACTCCGGAATAAAAGTAAAAGCATTCATCCGTAGCAACTCTTTCGGGTTCAAAACAACGGATCAAATATTTGTGATCAATGGCTCTACAATGTGGCATCGTGGGACTTCCCAACGTGGGGAAATCCACTCTTTTCAACTGTCTGTCTAACGCAAAAGCACAGGCAGCCAACTTTCCTTTCTGTACCATCGAACCCAATGTGGGTGTGATCACTGTCCCAGATGAGCGACTTAATAAACTGGCCGAGTTGGTACACCCGCAGAAAATTGTACCCACCACGGTTGAGATTGTGGACATTGCCGGGCTGGTGAAAGGCGCCAGCAAAGGTGAAGGATTGGGTAATAAATTTTTGGCAAATATTCGGGAGACCGATGCTATTTTGCATGTATTGCGCTGTTTCGATGATGAGAATGTGACCCACGTGGATGGAAAGGTAGATCCGGTAAGGGACAAGGAGATTATTGATGCGGAACTGCAACTGAAAGACCTGGAAACCATCGAAGCACGCATCAATAAAGTGGAAAAGCAAGCCAAGAGCGGGGGCGACAAGGATGCACGCCTGGCATACGAAGTATATTCACGGATCAGGGAGGCACTGATACGGGGTGAATCGGCCCGTACAGTCATATTTGATTCAAAAGAGGAAGCCAGGGCGGCCCGTGATCTCTATCTGTTGACCGCCAAACCGGTGATGTATGTCTGCAATGTGGATGAAGCAAGCGCCGTAACCGGTAATCATTATGTGGAAGCAGTGCGTGAGGCAGTGAAAAATGAAGATGCCCAGATTTTGGTGGTAGCCGCCAAAATTGAATCTGAAATCGCTGAGTTCGATACGTATGAAGAACGGGAAATGTTTCTGAATGAATTAGGTTTGAAAGAATCCGGGGTAAGTCGTTTGATTCAATCGGCCTACAGACTTCTGAACCTTCAGACTTTCTTTACTGCCGGACCGCAGGAGGTGCGTGCATGGACCTTTCACAAAGGGTGGAAAGCACCGCAATGTGCCGGCGTGATTCATACAGATTTCGAGAAAGGATTTATTCGTGCCGAAGTCATTAAATATGAGGATTACATTGCCTACGGTTCAGAAAATGCTGTCAGGGAAGCCGGTAAAATGAATGTGGAAGGCAAGGAATATGTGGTGCAGGA
>WOYT01000144.1 GCA_011620695.1 Proteiniphilum sp. | reverse complement strand
TATAAATGATTGTGTTCACCGTGAGATAACTTTTCAGGTTGTGCTCCCGGCAGATCTGCGCAATCTGATGCAAATCGTCGATGGTGAAATTGTTGGATGACCGGGCACGCATGTTCAGTCCCTCGATGCCAAAATAGATAGCGTCGGCACCGCCTTGAATAGCTGCTGTCAACGACTCGTAGGATCCGGCAGGGGCCATGATCTCATATTCCGCTCTTTTGTTCATAGGAAAGCTCTCCTTTCAGGATACAAAGGTACAAAAAAGTGATCGTTTGCCATTTCTGTTTCTGTGTTTCTGTTTCTCAACGGATCAACTTATCCACAATACTAAAAGCGGGAACATTCAGTCATGAACATTCCCGCTAGTAATTTCCGGTCCGTAACCGGTGAAATGGGTCACTACTCTGCCACAACCAGTTGCCGGATCATCTCCTCCGCATCATGATAGGCAGCAGTCATCACCTCCTCGGTCACTCCGCCCAGTTGTGCAGCCATCATTGCTGTATTCATGCGGGAGATATAACAGTTGCCGTCACCTTTCTCATACACTGAGATACGGCATGGCAGCATATTGGAATAGATGCGCTGACTATCATCCGACAGCAATCGGTATGCGTAGTCAGGTCTACAAAGTTCAACTACTTTCACGGGAAGAATCTCTTTGCCGTTCTTCTTCATGAGTTCCTGCAAATCCAGTACCGAGATCTCCTTCCATCCACTCGCCGGTACCAGATCGGAGAGTTTCTGCAGGGTCTCAGCGAAAGAAAATCTGCTTCTGCTTTCAAAAAACATCTCATTCATAGGGTTCAAATTTATGATTTCTTTAATAATACCTCCTCAATAGCCTGCTTGAATGCCTCCTTGGGAAGTGCTCCCTGAGCCATCTGGGGTGCTTCTCCCATGGGGCAGAAGAGCAAGGATGGGATGCTGCGGATGCCAAATTCGGCAGCCAGTTGCTGCTCCGCTTCGGTATCTACCTTGTAGATGTAGATCTCATCTTCATATTCTGCTGCCAGCTCCTCAAGGATGGGAGCTACCATCTTGCAGGGACCACACCAGTCGGCGTAAAAATCGATGATACAGGGTTTGTCTCCCAGGTAAACCCATTTTTCAGGGTTGGCTTCAAAGTTTGCCACTTTGGTAAGAAAGTCAGCTCTTGTCAGTTTGATTGTTTTTACCATTTTGATTTCTGAATTTTGAATTGTATTTGTTAACTGTTTTGTTTCGGTCTCTTTCAATCGCTCTTTCTGATTGCTGTTGCTGCAGGATGCCACAACAAGGATCAATGCTGCAGCAAGTAGGGTTTTGGTCAGGGTTTTCATTGTTCTGTATGATTATCGTTTTGATTTGTAACTCGTTCAGTATGCTTGTCGCGATGGCTATCCTTTGAAAAAATATCAAACAACAGATAACCCATCAGTGCTCCATAAAGCATCATCCTGTAGGGATTGGAGGTGATGGGGCAGGTGCCCGAAACACACCCTACATAATAGTAGTAGAGGTAGCCCCCCAGTAAACCTACAGCCACACCGGTTATCCGTAACCAATGTCTTTGGAAATAAATTCTGCTCTTCTCTTTTAGGTTCATAATTTTTTTATCTGATTTACGCTATATGCTCTTTTTCTTTCTCACGATTGTCGCCACAATTGACCAGACAGCGCAGCACATTCGAAAAGCGTTTGTCTTTCAGCGAATAATAATTGTGCTTACCACTCTTGCGGCACTGGAGGATACCCTTTGCCCGCATATCGGTGAGATGGTGCGACAGCAGCGATTGCTCGCAATCCATCCCCTCCATTAATTCCGAAACAGTTTTCTCTTCGTCACGGGTCAACTGCAGTACCACACAGAGACGTATCTCGTTTGCCACCGCCTTTAACATGTAGGCTGCTTCCTCAAAGTAGGAACGATCTACCCGTATCTCCTCCGATTCCAGTTGTTGTATCTCCTTTTGCATATGATAAATATATGAACATATATACATACATTAATGTTCAAAAGTACTACATATTTTTTAATTGACAAAAAAAAATCAATGAATTTTGAAATACCAGGTCAGTTTTGCCTCAATAATCCGGTGAGCGGAACGGGAGAAGTAGGCATTTTCACTTCGACTGCTGGTGAAAAGATCGGCCAATCCGAAGTAGTAACGCCCTTCCAGGTCGAAATCGCCCATGTCTGTTTTCAGCTCCATCCCGAGACCGCCAATCACCCCGTAGTCCAGCCTTTTCATCTCATCCATCGAGCCATATTGAACCCCGATGGGAGCATCGGGATTTGCCTCACGACGGGCGGCCAGGTCGTCAGCAAGGGCACTGCTCATCTCTTGATCTTCTCCCAGGAGAAAGCTCAATTTGGGACCTGCATTGAAAATGAAGCGAATTTTGTTACCGAAATAGACATGTGTCATAAATGGCAATTCAAGATAGTTGAGGGTTCTCGAGTAGGAGAATCCCGATTCGGGATCGAATGTTTCGCTCCACCCCTTTTGTACAAAATTGAGTTCTGCGATCAGTCCGAGATGCTTCTCAGAAATATATTTCAACGAAACCCCTCCCACGATACCCATCTTTTGTGACTGTTCTATGGAGGGCACAAAGTCCATACTGGAGAAGTTCACACCCCCGCCACCACCCAAATAGAACTCACTGCGGGTAGATTCTCTTTGTGCGAAAACGGTATTGACGCCTACAAGGAGGGCGATAAATAAAACAAACCTTTTCATCTGCTCAGTTTGGTTTTCTGAATTCTCCCATCGCGATCGTAGTGAATGATGTAGAGGGCTCCATTGATAAGTCCCCCCCAGTTGTTCAGCCGTTCAAAATGAAAGGGAAACTGAATGGAAGAGACATTCACACTGTTGATCTGCTGTTCAAAATGCAAACCGTAGCGTTGAAGTGCGGTGAGAAAGAAAAGAGCGGTATCATACCCCCACATGCCGTAAGAAGGATAGGTCTCGAGTAGATCTCGACCATACCATTTTCTGAATTTATCGAGGAATATTTCAGTGTCGCGTGACTGCTTATCCACAAAGAATGGTGTGTAGAAATAGGTTCCAAACTGCGCAAGCTCATCACTCAGGTCTGAATAGGTCTGCCAATCGGGGTGTCCAAAGAGAGTGGTCACAATCCCCGGATTGGACTCATGCAGCTTCTTCAGTTCAGCGATGATTTGCCGTAGTGTAGTGGCATCACTGCTGACAGGCAGCATAAGATTCTCCTGTCCCTGACGGAGCATGGGGGCGATGGTTGCAGCCATCTCCAGAGGTGATTCCACCGAGCCATAGGAGATGTTCTGCTGTTTGAGTGATGCTTGCAGCAGCGAGATGAACTCCTGTTGGGGATGGCTACCTCCTCCCACAAAAATGATGTTCGCATTCCGGAACTTTTCGGTGAAATAGGCTACCGTCTTTGTATGTATGAGGCTGTTCATGGGATTCACCTGGAACATACTGCCATTGTTGAGTACCTCAGCATTGCTTTGTGAAAAGGGTACCACATACTTAATGTTGTTCGAACGTGAAAAATCAGAAAGCACCTTTATCTGGGCATCCGTCACACCTCCAATAACCAGGTTGAGCGATTGCATCTCGAGTGTCTCCAGCAGGCTCTCCAGCTTTCTGGTATCATTCCCTTTCCCTATCTCAAAAACATAGAGCTCCAGGTTGGCGCCCCTGTTCTTCAGGTCATTCACCGCAAGAAGAAACCCCTCGTAATACTCCTGCAGACGCAGATGCCCTCTGCTGGTCTGGTCGAGGAATGGAAGCAAAAGACCAACACGCATCACATCGACAGGTTGTGTTGCATGCCGTTGCAACAGAAGCCTGTTTGCCTGCTCCTGTTCGGAGCGTGACACATTCTCAACCCTGCTTCGCGGCACCGGCACAATCAACTCCATATTGGGTTTCAATCCACCGGAAAGCATTGGGTTCATCTCTTCGAGTTGTGACACCTCCACGCCATACTTTCCGGCTATGCCATAGAGCGTTTCACCTCTCACCACCGTATGGATGATATTGGTGGTCTGCTCCTCAAGCGGTTCCACCACTTCATAAGACTCAAAAAAAGGAATACGGATGGTCTTCCCAATTTGAAAAGTCTCAACTGAGAGTCCGGGATTGGCCAATATCACATCCTCCGGTTTCAGCCGGTAGGTTTTTGAAACAGAGTAGAGGGTCTCCTTGGGGAGGATGGTGTGATAACGGTAATTCTCTTCTTTCTCTCTGCTGATGACACGGCGCTGGGGGATGGTCAGCACCGACCCTACGGAAATACCTTCGGCGGCCTCCGGATTGAGTTGAATGATCTGGTCGACCGTGGTATGATACATCCGCGAAATACTGTAAACTGTCTCCCCCTTAACCACGGTGTGTTTGAAAGTGTTGTTCTGATCAGCAGGATCCTGCCGGGAATCAACCTGCCGCGCCTTGGCAGAAACGGTACTTTCAACCTCTTTGGATATAGGAATCAACAACTCCTGCCCGTTTTGCAGTCCGTTGTTTGATCCCGGATTATGACGAATGATCTCAGCTACCGACACGGAGAAAGTACGCGACACGGCATAGAGTCCTTCACCCGGTTGTACTTTGTACTTGTAATAGGATTGACCGTCAATAGTTACAATCTCGTATGGCAGCTGCTGGGCTTGCAGGGAGTGGACTGCTGCGACCAGGCAGAACAGGATGACAATAAACCTTCTCAGGTGAATGAGGTTACCCATCTTTTCTTGTTTAAATAAATAAAATAACTGTGGTTGTTCGCCCAACCGTCAGACAAAAATAGGGAAAAAAATCGGGAAATTTTTTTTTCTGCCATGGCGTGACCATTTATTTCAAAAGAGTGCCTCCCGTTGCCTGGTCAGCTTAACCACCTCTGATCGGATTTTAAAATGGCAATGGATCCCTGTTCTGAGAATGAAAATCAGCTGTTGAGGAGGTAAGGTGATCTGTTGAATCACCGCTTTTCACCTGTTTATTCATCCTTGAGGGTCGCTCCACATAGTTTCTTCCAACTGCATAATCATCCAGATTCTGGAAGCGGGCATATTCGTTGTCGAACCGCATGTTGGCAATACCGGTGGGGCCATTACGATGCTTGGCCACGATGATCTCGGCGATACCCACCAGTGAGTTGCCCCGCTCATCTTCGGTGATGCGGTAATACTCGGGACGGTGGATAAAACAGACGATATCAGCATCCTGTTCAATGGCACCCGACTCACGCAGGTCGGCCAGCTGAGGGCGCTTCCCATCGTTCCCCTGTCGCGACTCAACCCCGCGGTTCAGCTGGGAGAGAGCAATAATAGGGATGTTCAACTCTTTTGCCAGTCCCTTCAAAGAACGGGAGATCATGCTCACCTCCTGTTCCCGGCTGCCAAAGCTCATTCCGCTGGCATTCATCAGCTGCAGGTAGTCGATGATCAGCGTTCGCACCCCATGTTCACGTACCAACCTCCGTGCTTTGGTACGCAGCTCAAAGACAGAGAGACTGGGGGTATCATCAATGTATATCGGAGCGTTGTAGAGAAATTTGTGATTCTTGTCGAGCCGCTCCCACTCATCGTCCGACAGACGTCCGCTCTTGATGTTCTCGCCCCTGATCTGGCAGACATTGACAATCAAACGGTTGACCAGCTGTACATTCGACATCTCCAGTGAGAAGATTCCCACCGGCTGCTCATAATCGAGCGCGATGTTCTTCGCCATGGAGAGTACGAAAGCGGTTTTCCCCATCGCCGGGCGGGCTGCGATGATCACCAGGTCGGAGTTTTGCCACCCGGAGGTGAGCTTGTCGAGCTCCTTAAAGCCGGTGGGCAATCCGCTCATCCCATCCTTGCGGTTGGCGGCCAGCTGGATGTTCTGCATCGCCTCCTTGATCACCGGGTTGATCTGGATCACATCTTTCTTCACGTTGCGCTGCGAGATCTCGAAGAGCCGCCCCTCGGTCTCCTGCATCAGGTCATCCACATCGACCGTCTCATCGAAAGCCTGTTGCGACACCTCCGAGGAGAACGAGATCAGTTCCCGGGCGAGGTATTTCTGGGCGATGATGCGGGCATGATATTCGATGTGAGCAGCAGAGGCCACTTTCTCACTGAGCTCGGCAATATAAACGGCCCCCCCCGCGGTCTCCAGCTCACCCCGCCGTTTCAGCTCCTCCACCACCGTCAGCACATCAACCGGTTTCTGCTGCATGGCCAGCCCCTGGATTGAATCAAATATCAGCTGATGAGAGGGATCATAAAAGCTCTCAGGCTTAAGGATCTCACTGATCAGCGAATAGGCATCCTTCTCCAGCATCAGTGCTCCCAGCACCGCCTCCTCCAGTTCACGCGCCTGTGGAGGCAGCTTTCCCATATCGGGAGCCAGCACTGCTTTTTCAACTACTTTTACCGAAGGTTTTCGTTTCTGTTTTTCCATTTCATCTGGCTATTGTTCCTAAAAGATTGTAAAGTTACTGAGATAATCGCTTCGGGCAGTTTTTTATCTCGATATAATCTTCAAAAAGTTGTAAACAGCGTACTGTTGAAAACTTAACAGCAAAATACATCCAAAGATTGTAAAATAAACATAAAAAAGAGTAAACTTTGCAGGCATACCCGCACTTCATTATTCATCACGGGTCGTTCGGATGAAATGAACAATTTCTCACCTCATGAGGTTATTTCATCATCTGCAAACATTCTGTTTCTTTGATTTCACTACCTTTGCAGATTAAACGACAAGATTACAGAACGATGAATATGAAAAAACTGACGACAATGCTGTCGCTGGTGCTCTTCTTCACTACCCTTGCTTTCGCACAGGATGAGATGCAATGGCGTTTTTCCCTGGAGGATCGTGGTGGCGGGGAGGTAGAGCTGGTGGCTGATGTAAAGATCAAACAGGGCTGGTACCTCTACGATACCAACATACCGGAGGGAGGCCCCACACCAACACAGATCAGCTTCGACAACCTCACCGGCGCAGAACCAGTAGGTGCGTTCCATGCTGCCGGCAAAGAGGCTAAGGTGAAGTTCGACGCCATCTTCGGCATGCAGATCGGCACCTTTCAGGAGAGTGCCCGTTTCGTGCAGCGATTGCGGGTAACCGACAAAAACAGCTTTGCTGTTGCAGGCGATGTGCGGGCACAGGCATGCAACGACCAGAGCTGCACCCCTCCCCTGCCCAACGACTTTGCTTTCACCGCTGCCGATCTACCGTCCACAGTAATGGTAGCCGCTGCAGCAGAATCAACAGCGCTCACGGCACTTCAGCCGCTGGAGTCTGTCGGCTCAGACAGTGCCGTTTCAGCCACAGCTGCAACGGCGACCGTAGCCGATCCCGACAGTGATCTCCTCTGGACACCGGTAATTGAGGAGCTGCAACAGTTCGGCATGAAAGGGAGTACCGCCGGCATGTCGCTCTTCTGGATCCTGCTCTCCGGCTTTGCAGGCGGGCTGATCGCGCTGGTGACCCCCTGCGTCTGGCCGATGATCCCCATGACGGTCAGCTTCTTCCTGAAGCGAAACAAGAGTGACAGGAGGAAAGCGGTGAGCGAAGCACTGATCTATGGTGGAGCCATCATCGTGATCTACGTGGTGCTGGGACTTCTGATCACTGCCATCTTCGGTGCCAGCGCCCTGAATAACCTTGCCACAAGTGCACTCTTCAACCTGATCTTTTTCGCTTTACTGGTCTTCTTTGCCATTGCCTTCTTCGGAGGCTTTGAGCTGGTGCTTCCCTCCAAATGGACCAACAGGATGGACCAGAAAGCAGATTCCACCACGGGTGTACTGAGCATCTTTTTTATGGCTTTCACCCTGGTGCTGGTCTCCTTCTCCTGCACCGGCCCAATCATTGGAACACTACTGGTGGAGGCTGCCACCGCCGGGAGCATCATCGCACCCGCCATCGGCATGCTCGGCTTTGCCATCGCTTTGGCTATCCCCTTCGCGCTCTTTGCCATCTTCCCCTCATGGCTCTCCACCATGCCCAAGTCGGGGGGATGGCTCAACTCGGTAAAGGTGGTACTGGGATTCCTTGAGCTGGCGCTGGCCTTCAAATTCCTCTCGGTAGCCGACCTGGCATATGGATGGGGCATCCTGGACCGTGAGGTGTTTCTGGTTTTGTGGATCGTCATATTTGCACTGCTGGGTATCTACCTGCTGGGCAAGATCAGGTTCCCGGGCGACAGTGAGGTGCCACACCTCACCATCCCCCGCCTCTTCCTCTCCATCATCTCGCTCGCTTTCGCGATATACATGATCCCGGGCCTTTGGGGAGCACCCCTGAAAGCGATCAGTGCTTTCTCTCCTCCCCTCTACACGCAGGACTTCAACCTCTACGAGGGTGAGGTACATGCACAGACCCTCGACTATGAGACCGGCGTGGCAATGGCCATACAACAGAACAAACCGCTGCTGATCGACTTCTCCGGCTACGGTTGCGTGAACTGCCGCAAGATGGAGGCATCGGTATGGACCGATCCCAGAGTGAAGGATCTGCTGGACAACGAATATATCCTGGTCACGCTGATGGTGGACGACAAAACAAGGCTGCCGGAGATCATCGAGGTGGAAGAGAACGGACGAACGACACGACTGAAAACCATTGGCGACAAATGGAGCTACCTGCAACGCCACAAGTTCGGCGCCAATGCACAACCCTACTATATCGCGCTCGATCACGGGGGCAAACCGCTAGGCCCTTCTTACGCCTACGACGAGAATGTAGAGAGATACCTGGAGTTCCTGGAGACAGGACTGAAAAATTTCAACAAATAACAACCCGGACCAGAGCCGACCCGGTGTCGTCTCTGCACCTTTTTGATATGCACACGAGAGAAGAAAAAATGAAAGCGTTCGGTCGATTGCTTGACATAATGGATGAGCTGAGAGTCAAGTGCCCCTGGGACCGGGAGCAGACCAACGAGAGCCTGCGGGCCAACACCATTGAGGAGACCTATGAACTGGCTGAGGCGATCATTGCCGACGACAACCAGGAGATCAAGAAAGAGCTGGGCGACCTGCTGCTGCATGTGGTCTTCTATTCGAAGATCGGGGAAGAAAAAGAGGCGTTCGACATTGGTGATGTATGCCACGCCATTTGCGACAAGCTGATCTTCCGTCATCCCCATGTCTTCGGCGACCATCAGGCCGACTCTGCCGGCATGGTGGAAAAGAACTGGGAGCAGATCAAGTTAAAAGAGAAAGGAGGAAACAAGACGGTACTCGAAGGCGTTCCTTCTGCCTTGCCGGCATTGGTGAAAGCCTACCGCATCCAGGATAAGGCACGCAATGCCGGCTTCGACTGGAACGAACGGCAAGATGTGTGGGCGAAAGTGAAAGAGGAACTGGGCGAGCTGGAGGTTGAAATTGAACAAATGGATGCCGAACGGATCGAAGCTGAGTTTGGCGATCTGCTCTTCAGCATCATCAATGCCGCCCGGCTCTACAAGGTGAATCCCGACAACGCGCTGGAGCGTACCAACCGCAAATTCATCTACCGTTTCAACTACATGGAACAGCGTCTCCGCGAACAGGGGCGACCGCTGAAAGAGGTGACGCTGGAAGAGATGGAAGCCTTCTGGCAGGAAGCGAAGAAAACCGAACGTAGCTGAACTACTTCCCCAGGCGCCATTGCGCCAGAATAGACTTTCGTTTCGGGAAGATACCATTTTGCCGGGTACGCACATCTTCCACTACATAGAATATGTTTTTGTCAAACTCGTTGAGCGTGCGTTCCATGGTTTTCATCTCCTTTCGGTCGATCACCGTTTCAATGATATCGACCGCATCAGTTGATCCCAGGCCATGCGTCAGTGTTGCCCCGAAATCCAGCTTGTTGATGATCTGTACCAGTTCAGCACCATTCTTCCGGGTATAGATGCGGCAGAGCACAATTCCATATGCAATTTGTTGCTCAAGCAGGATACCCACATAGTTCCCTGTAGCATAGCCAGCGGCATAGGAGAGGTAAGCCACCATATCGTTGGCCCTGGAAAGGATCTGTGAGATAACCACAACCCAGATAAACACTTCCACAAAGCCAATCAGGGGAGCTTTGTACTTTTCTCCTTTCGATACAAAGATGATGCGTAGCGTGCCCAACGATACATCAATCACGCGTCCGAAGAAGATAATGACTGGCAGGAGCCAGGGATAAACGTCTAAGAAATCGAACATTGTTTTAATTTTTGCTGTGAGGATAAGTTGTAAGTTGTAAGCGATAAGCGGTTAGCTGTCCGCGGTGAGCTGTTTGAGATAATCAGAGAATTGGCGGATGTCCGCTTCGGTGGTGTCCCAGGAACAAACCAGCCGCATCTCGTTGCGACGCTCATCCCAATCGTAGAAGAAATAGCGCTCCCGCAAACGATCGGTGATACGCTTGGGGAGGATGAAAAAGAGCGCATTCGACTCTACCTTCTGGGTGATCTCAATCCCTTTCACCGACCGCATCTCACGGTAAAGCATCTGCGCGGCCATATTGGAACGGCGGGCGTTCTCCAGCCAGATCCCCTCCCGCAGGTAGGGGATGAACTGCGCGGCAATGTAACGCATCTTGGAGTAGAGCTGAGTGGTCTGCTTCCGGTAATAGCGGATATGCTGTGCCAGCTCCTCCCGCAGGGGGACCAGCGCCTCACCAAACATCAACCCGTTCTTGGTGCCACCCAGCGTAAAGATATCCACTCCGCAATCGATTGTCATCTCACGGAGTGAGATACCAAGTTGCGCACAGGCGTTGGCAATACGGGTTCCGTCCACAAAGAGAAACATCTCATGTGCATGGGCCAGGTCAGCCAGTGCCCTGATCTCCGCAGGGGTGTATAGCGTGCCCAGTTCGGTAGTCTGTGAGATGGCGATCACCTTCGGCTGTGAGTGATGTTCGAAGCCGAACCCATGGAGGAGTGGACGAACCCGTTCGGGGGTGAGCTTACCGTCGGGGGTGTCAATCTCTTTGAGGGAGGCCCCTGTCAGCTTCACCGGTGCACCGCACTCGTCCACCGCGATATGGGCGGTGGCAGCACAGAGAATAGAATGGAATGGCAGCGTGGAAGCCTGCAGTGCCACCACGTTGGCACCAGTGCCGTTGAACAGGAAAAAAGGTTCAATGGACTCCTCACCCAGCAGTTCGCGCACCACGCCGACAGCCTCCGCTGTCCAGGGATCATCGCCGTAGGCGACCGCATGGCCGCTGTTAGCTTCTGTAAGGGCTTCCAGGATACGGGGATGAACACCCGAGTTGTTATCACTTCCGAAACTTCGCATAGCAATTTTTGTTTTTGGTGTGCAAAGATATGAATTTAGACCAGATTTGCCAGCAGGAACTTGCGGATCTTCTCCGGATCACTCCCTCTTCGCCGGGCATAATCGGTCACCTGCTCTTCCGAGATCTCACCAATGGCGAAGTACTTCGACTGAGGGTGGGCAAAAAAGAGGCCGCTCACCGAGGCATTGGGATACATCACCCCGTTCTCGGTGAGGGAGATACCAATCTCCTCGCTCCCCAGCAGGTCATGCAGCAGGAAGTTAACCGTCTGGTCAGGGATGGAGGGGTATCCCACCGCGGGACGAATACCGACATACTTCACGGCGAACATCTCTGCTACCGTAAGCTCCTCATCCGACGCATAACCCCAATACTGGCGACGCACTTTCGCGTGGAGCCACTCGGCGGCAGCTTCCGCAAGACGATCGAGCAGTGATTTCACCAGCAGTGAGGCGAAGGCATCACCCTCCTCCTCATATTGCTGCAGCAGGGCATCGGCACCTGCACCGCCCGTGACGGCAAAAGCACCGATATAATCGGTGATGCCTCTCTCCTGCGGCGCAATGAAATCACTCAGGCAGAAGTACACCTGTTGTTCGTTCTCCTTCTGCTGCCGCAGGAAAGGAAACGCTTTTCCATCGATCAGGATGGAGTCGCCGACACTGCTGGCTTCATAAATGCCAAACACCGCACGGATATAATCAGCATTCTCCTCACGAAAACGTTGCAGGATATCACATGCATCATCGTAGAGGCGTGCAGCCTCCAGCGCTTTCTCTTTCTCCTCCTCACGGTAGGTGGCTACCCACTCGGCACGACAACGCTCACAGCGATCGATGCGTGTCACAGTATGAAACTTGGCTGAGAGATTCCAGGCATGGAAGAAAAATTTCCAGTCAATATAGGGGATGATCTCCGACACCGGAATGACAGGCAGCACGGTGCGTCCCGGTTTGAGGGGACGCGGTGGCTGCCAGTTTTCCCAATCGATCTGGAAAGGATGCTTTCTCGCCTCATCCAGGGAGAGCAGCTTCACCTGCTTCTGTGAGCGGTGTTCGCGCAACAGTGCATACTCCTCTCTTATCTTCCTTATATAATCATCCCTTTTCTCCACGTTCAGCAGATTGGCCACTGCAGAGGGACTCTGGGATGCATCTTTCACATATACCACCGCCCCACGATTGTATTTTGGTTCGATCTTCAGTGCTGTATGTAACCTGGAGGTAGTGGCGCCGCCTATCAGCAGCGGAAGGGTGAATCCCTCTTTCTCCATTTCGGCAGCCACCACCGCCATCTCCTCGAGCGAAGGGGTGATCAGACCGCTGAGACCCAATATATTGGGCTTCTCCCTTTTCACTGCTTCAATGATCTGCTCAGGGGGTACCATCACCCCAAGGTCAATAATCTCGTAGTTGTTGCAGGCGAGGATGATCGATACAATGTTCTTGCCGATATCATGCACATCACCTTTCACAGTGGCGAGCACGATCTTGCCTGCTTTCTGCGAGGCACCGCCACCGGTGGTTTTCTCCGCCTCGATCACCGGCTGCAGGATCGCCACCGCTTTCTTCATGGTGCGGGCTGCTTTCACCACCTGTGGCAGGAACATCTTCCCCGACCCGAAGAGGTCGCCCACACGGTTCATCCCATCCATCAATGGTTTGTCGATGATATCGACCGCCCGTGGATAGTGCTTCAGCGCTTCCGCCAGATCCTCCTCCATGTAATCGCCGATCCCTTTCACCAGGGCATGGCTCAGCCGTTCCTCCAGCGGCAGTTGGCGCCACTCTTCTGTCCTGACGGCATCACCGTTATCTGATCTGTCACCTTTGATCTTCTCAGCGTATGCCATCAGCCGCTCGGTAGCATCCTCCCTACGGTTGAGCACCACATCCTCCATCAGCTCCCGCACATCGGCCGGGATCTCCTCATAGATCACCGACTGGCCGGGATTGACAATCCCCATATCCAGTCCGGCAGCGATGGCATGATAGAGAAAGACGGAGTGCATCATCTCCCGCACCAACTCATTTCCGCGAAACGAGAATGAGAGGTTGCTAACCCCGCCACTTACCTTTGCATGGGGCAGATGCTCCTTGATCCAGCGCACGGTGCGGATAAAATCAACACCGTAGTTGCGATGCTCTTCAATCCCGGTAGCAATGGCCAACACATTGGGATCGAAGATGATATCTTTCGGATCGAAGCCGTTTTCGGTGAGCAGCCGGTATGCACGGCTGCAGATCCCGATGCGCCGCTCGAAAGTGTCGGCCTGCCCGGTTTCATCGAAAGCCATCACCACCACCGCGGCACCATAGCGCTGCGCCAGCAGTGCCTGCCTTAGGAACTCCTCCTCACCATTCTTCAGGGAGATAGAGTTAACGATCGACTTGCCCTGGACGCACTTCAGCCCCGCTTCCAGTACTTCCCATTTGGAGGAGTCGATCATGATGGGCACCCGCGACACGTCGGGATCGGAAGCCAGCAGGTTGAGGAATCGGGTCATCTCCTCCACCCCGTCGAGCAGCCCTTCATCCATGTTGATATCGAGTACCTGGGCACCATCCTCCACCTGCCGGCGGGCAATGTCGAGTGCCTCCTCATATTTCTTCTCCTGTATCAGCCGCAGGAAGCGACGCGAGCCGGCCACGTTGCAGCGCTCCCCGATGTTCAAAAAGTTGATGCGGGGAGAGACCTCCAGCATCTCGAGTCCGGAGAGCTGCAGGTAGGCAGGTGGTGCTGCCTTACGATGCGGCGGTGCACTCTCAGCCATCGCCACGTAACGGGCGATATGATCGGGGGTGGTACCGCAGCAACCACCCATGATGTTGACCAGTCCCTCCTCCATGAACTCCCTGATCTGCAGGGCCATCTTCTCAGGTGTCTCATCGTACTCACCCAGCTGGTTGGGCAACCCGGCATTGGGATAGGCACTGATATAGAAGGGGGCGATCCGTCCCAGCTCCTTCACATATGGCTTCAGGTCAGCGGCACCAAATGAACAGTTCAGTCCAATGGAGAGGGGTTTAGCGTGACTCACGGAGACCACAAATGCCTCGAGGGTCTGTCCCGAGAGGGTTCGGCCTGCCCTGTCGGTGATGGTCACCGAGAGCATGAGCGGCGTGTTGACACCTGTCTCGGCAGCCACCTCACGGGCTGCGAAGATGGCGGCTTTGGCGTTCAGCGTATCGAAGATGGTCTCAATCAGCAGCAGGTCCACCCCACCCTCCACAAGGGCGGTGATCTGCTCGTGGTATGCTTTCCGGAAGTCGTCGAAAGTGGCCGCGCGGAACATCGGGTCCTCCACGCGGGGACTCATCGATGCTGTTTTGTTGGTGGGACCAATCGATCCTGCCACGAAACGGGGTTTGTGCGGTGTCCTGCGGGTATACTCGTCGGCTGCCTCACGTGCCAGACGAGCGGCCGCCAGGTTGATCCCGGCTGCCAGATGACTCATGCCATAATCCTGCATTGAGATGGAGGTGGCGTTGAATGTATTGGTTTCGATGATGTCAGCACCGGCTTCAAGGTATTGCCGGTGAATGGCACCAATCACATCGGGACGGGTGATCGAAAGCAGGTCATTGTTACCCTTGAGCTGCTTTGGCCAGTCGCCAAATCGATCTCCCCTAAAATCGGCCTCCGTGAGGCCATGGCGTTGTATCATCGTGCCCATCGCTCCATCGAGTATCAGGATGCGATCGGTCAGGATCTCTTCAATCTTGTTCATAGGATTTTTGTAAAAGCTGTTCTCTCTACTTTGATCGTAACTTCAAAAATAACCAATCATTCTGACATATCAACCATCTGACAGCTAAAAAGTAACATGTCGGCCTGTGAGTGTAAGCCAGAAGCGCCTGAGCCATACCACGACAAAGGCAACAGTAAAACGCACCGCCAGAATCCACCAGAGCGATACACCCAACGCCACAAACAGCAGGTTATCCTCCAGCACCGAATGTGAGATTGCCAGGTGATGATTCAGCAGACTGGCTTCCGAACGGGTGACCTTGCCCTCTTTCATCTGATCCATCATCAATGCACCCCCGTAGGCCAGACCCACGATATAGCCAATCAACCAAAGGAAAGCAGTACTTTTGGGCAGTCCGAAGAAGGCAAGCAGCGGTTTAATTCCCCGGCTAAGCTTCGGGATCAACTGGTAGTTATCCAGCAGGCTATAGAGCAGGTTCAGAAGGAAGACGATGATCAGGATCAGCAATGCGATTTGCAGTGAGCTTTTCAGCCAGAGGAGCAGGAGGGCTCCTACCGATGTGATGGCAGTGACATTTGTCTGCGCGAAGAGGGGCATCCCCATCTCGGCCGGCAAGATCAGGTTGAGCATGACTCCCACAACGATACTCATGCTGATTCGCAGCAGGGTCATCGCACGAAAGGAGGTCCCCGTTTGCGCCTGAATGGCACTCTCCACCGGGAGGTTATGGGATATCTGACACATCAGGGCCAGGATGGTCAGTTCCCGCAGGGTGAGGGGCAGGGAGGTGATGATTGCCAGCGGGGCATAGAGCGGCAGGAAGATACTGGTGATAAAGACGATGGCGCTACTCCCGGGGAGTCCCATGTTGAGGAAGAGCGGATCGAGAAAAGTGGCGAGCCACTGGAGGATTCCGAAATAATCGAGGAAACGGACCAGCAGGGAGATGGGCAGTATGATACGCAACAGCCAGAGGGATGTACGACCCGCTTTGCCGGCAGCTTGCAACATCAGCTTTTTCCAATGGAGCTTTTGCATTGCTTATTGTTTGAACATTCTCTCCATCGACCGCTTATCCTCTTTCTCTTTCAGCGACTGACGTTTATCGTATTGTTTTTTTCCTTTTGCCACAGCAATCACCAGCTTGGCAAGCCCCTTGTCGTTGATGAAAAGCCTTACCGGGATGATGGTGAAGCCGGTCTCACGGGTAAGGCGCATCAGTTTCTGCAACTCTTTCCTGTTAAGCAGCAACTTCCGATCGCGACGGGCGTTGTGGTTGTTGTAGGTGCCGTAGAAATATTCTGCGATATGCATGTTCCTTACCCAGCATTCCCCATTCTCAAGCAGGCAGTAGCTGTCTACCAGGCTGGCCTTGCCCAACCGGATTGATTTGATCTCAGTACCGGTGAGCACCATCCCTGCGGTAAAGGTCTCCAACAGCTCGTAGTCGAACGTGGCCTTTTTGTTTTTGATGTTGACAGAAGAGTGCTTCATTACTGGATAAAGAATGAAAAGAGTAGGTGAATACATGCCGGCACCAGGATCACCAGTGCGGTAGCAGAAATGATAAATATTCCTCTTTTGTGAGCTGGTACCTTGAGAAAATGGATGCTCCCCATGTGCACCAGATGAATCGTGTAGAGGGCCAGCAGCCAGAGGATGAAAAAATCGGATATGAAAGAGCTGAGACAGAACAAAAGATACATCACCACAGAGGCATACCCGGTGAAAAGCTGAAAGAGGGTTAGATTCTTCTTCAGTTCAAACCGTTCAGCAACCTCATTCAGGATATAGGAGACGATGTAGTAGGAGCCGAACAGGGTCACCACAGAGATGATGCTGTTCTTCAAGGCTACCTCCAGGTTACCTTCACGTGTGAACCAGAGTCCCCCGATAAACGCTGAAAGAGCGATGAGACCAAAGATGGGATAGAGATAACGACTGAGAAAATCGGAATGACTCCTTTTTTCCCTTTCTATCTCTTTCCAAGCCATTGGTGATGCAACAATCAGCTGTATAACAGTAACAAAAAGTTCTCTCCACATTCCTTTTCGGTTTAGGTCTGCAAAGGTAACCAATTCCTGTTAATAATGGGAATGTGAGCCAGATAAAAAAACAGCAGCCCTCAGCTGAGAAGAGGCTGCTGTCAATTGTTTCCGGGATCAACGGCTATGCTTCATTGCCAATGGTCAGCGTGTAGGTGTTATTGAGCTTCATTGGCTCTGTTGAATTTTTATTGTAATACTGAATCTGAATTTTCAGATCTCTCTTACCCTCATCCAACCCTTCAAAATAGGTACGTAGGGGTGACATGTCAACGGCAATGATATCACTCCATGAAGTAAGCGAGGCACCGGTTTCAGGCTCACCCTCAATAATCAAACGAATCTCAAGGAGCACTTCGTTAGCAGCAGATTCGGGATTTTCGACCATGTAAACCTCAATCGAAGCTTCTTCACCTTTTCTGGCTTCATAGGCATACTCGAACAGCCAGTGATCGCCAAGGTAATATTTGTCGTTTGCATAAAGGGGTTCGCTCAATGACTGAAACATGTCAGGCTCCTCCACTTCGGGGGGTGTGGCAAGGCTCATTGTGGTGTGGGGCACATCTATGGGATCACTGTTAATGTTCACATTGTCGGCCGCTATCTCGCCAATCATTGAGGTTCCATTCTCTTCATCCCAGCTATATGCAAAGAACTTAAAGGTCCCGGGCTGCATCTGTTGCATCTGGTTTGAGGTGATGATACGACCGGTTAGCGTCTTCCCGTAAATCTTACCTGATCCGGAGTCCAGATATACGACAGATGATTCACTATAGTTACGACTTCCCTCTTCCAGGCAGGAGCTTAAAAAAAGCGTGAGCGCAAGGAGACTCATCAAAGGATAAATTTTCTTCATTTTCATTTTTGTAATTATTTTAATTAAAATTCATATCTGAGACCGATGTTCAGATCCATTATGATCTTGCGGTCGGAATAAATGGTTTTATATTGATTGCCGGCATCGAAATAATAGGCACCACCCATCTTCCCGTAGATCCTCAGTTTTTGAATCAACGGATAGGAAAGGCCTACCCCCGCGTGAACCGAGATTTGTGGGTTGCGCTGTGAGATCGTTGTCACTTCCTCCTCCTCAGCGGTGCTGTTGAAATCAGCGGTCTCCCCTGTTCCCAGCTTGCGATATTCGCCATAGATATCCTTCTCCAGCATCCCTCCCAGGGAAGCATAGATCTTGAACCGGTTAAAAGTGAAAAGTGTATAATTGATGTTGACCGGAATACCCAGGTAATGAATCTTCTGGGTTTCCTCTACCCTGAAATTGGCATTGGCATTTCTCAGTCGGGAAGAGAGATAGGTATAGGTGAGTCCCGATTCAATGGATAGATTGTCAGTAATGGCTTTTGATAGCGTAAGACCAAACGAGATTGGTTGGTCATGTTCCATCTCGGAGAGATTGTCAACAGTGCCTGTAGCAGTCAGCAAGTTTTTACTGGTTTCAGTACCATACTGGTCACTGGGCGTCATCGAGACACTGCGAAGCGTCATGGGTGAGTTAACCGTCTGGCGGAAAGAGGAGAGACCACCTTTGCTACTCAGCCCCACCATCAACCGTTCCTCTTCAGGGTTGTGTTCGTCAACTTCAGCGATGAGCTGATCATCACTGCCGACCACAGTGACCGGCTCTTCATCTTCACTCGCGCTGGTTCCGGCAGTGGCAGGGTCTGACTCTATGAGTAGCGAGCGTAACGTTGCCTCATCCCCCCTTTGGGTTTGTTCGGGGGCCACCTTTTCCCGCTCGATCCATTGTTCCATCATTTCAGCGGCGCTGCTCGCCTGAACAAGCAACCACTCTCCACTCCCTTGATTCAGGAAAATTACAGCGGGTGCAGGCGAGGCAACAGGTGATCCGGGCGCTTTCTGCTGCAGCGCAGCGATTGGCTCCGGTGTGGATGATTGCTCCGGCGTGAATTTCTTCTCTCCGGGATGGCTCTCGTTACCGGTGGTCATCGGCGCATGGATGGTCATCGGTTCACGCAGGAAGAAGAGAGTCCCTAACAGCAGGAGCAGCATGGCGGCAGCTGATCCGGCATACCACCTGCGACGCATCATCCTGCGCCTTGCGGCAAGCTGTATCAGCGATTGCTCTACACGCTCCCAACCATCTGCCGGTATTTGCGGTTGGTAGTCGTAGAGCTTCTCATGAAACGCTCTTCTGATATCGTTATCTCTGTTCATTGTATCTGTTGCTGTATTTGTCAAGGAGGGCCGATATTTTTTTCTGTAACATGCTTTTCGCACGGAAAAATTGTGATCGGGATGCCGCTTCGTTGATCCCCAGCAACTCTGCTATCTCCCGGTGCGACATCTCCTCAAAGATGAACAGGTTGAAAACCGTCCTGTAACCGGGAGGCAGGTCACGGATCATTGCCATCACCTCCTCACGTGAAATATCCCCAATATCGAGCGGATCGTCATCAGGCTCCACCTGATCTTCGTTATGAAACAAACCATACTCCTCCAGGAAACGGTTCATCTGTTTCTCTTTCCTGTAATTCTCCAGTGCCAGATTGACAAATATCCGTCTTAGCCAGCCTTCAAAAGAACCTTTGCCCTTGAAAGAGCCTATCTGCGTAAAAGCGCGGATGAATCCGTCATGTAAAAGGTCACGTGCTGTTTCCTCTTCCCTGCTGTAGCGCAAACAGACCGTCATCATAGAGGGGGCATACCGTTCGTATAACACCTTCTGAGCATTACGGTCCTGTTTCTTACACGCTATTATCAGTTGCGAATCATCCATTCTAATCGCACGTTCAAGAGATAGACGGGAATCGGGGGAAAACGCTGCATGAGATAGGTCTCAAATTCTGGTTTTTATTTATTTTTAAGAATTAATTCCCCTTCCCAATCAAATCAATTCATACCAGCCCCCAAAATTAGTACCGACGAAGCTGGATTCCAACTGAAATTGATTAAGAATATCTAATTAATTCTTGTGAAGTATCTCTTTTTTTCCTAATTTTGAGCTATGAATCAATAAAATTAGGCTCTATGAAGGATTTCTTAAAAATCATGCTGGCTTCGGCTCTCGGATTTATCATCGCAAACATCATCCTGTCGGTGATTGCCATGATCTTCTTTTTCGGAATGATGGGATCGGTAGCCGGCTCCTTCAGCTCTTCTGAAAAGTTTGTACTGGAAGAGAACTCCGTGCTTAACCTACGGCTGAACGGTCCAATCACTGAACGGGTTGCCGAACAAGATCCTTTCACTGAGCTGCTGGCTCCCGACGCAGCCACAGCGATGGGACTGAACGATATTGTCAGTGCCATCCGCAAGGCGAAGAGCAACGACCGGATCAAAGGCATCTACATTGACTCCAGGATGATGTCTGCCTCGATGGCCACACTGGCTGAGATCCGCCAGGAGCTGAAGAGCTTTAAGGAGAGCGGCAAGTTCATCGTAGCCTACGCCGACACCTACACACAAACCGGCTATTACCTGGCCTCGATGGCCGACAAGGTAGCCATCAACCCACAGGGGAGCCTCGACCTGCACGGGTTGGTCTCCATGCCGGTCTTCTTCAAGGATGCCCTCGACAAGCTGGGCATCGAGATGCAGATCTTCAAGGTAGGCACCTACAAGTCGGCAGTGGAGCCTTTCACTCAGAATGAGATGAGCGATGCCAGCAGGGAACAGGTCTCCTCCTTCCTGAATGATTCCTGGAGCTTTATGAAGGCCGATATTGCGGAGGCGCGCTCCATGACACCGGAGGAGATTGACTCGCTGGCAAACCGGATGCCGCTGGTGCAGCCCATCGAGTTCCTGCTGCAGGCCAACCTGGTGGATACCCTTCTATATGAGACGGAGATGAAAGATTACCTGCGCAGCTTGCTCAGCCTGGAAGAAGGGGATGAGATTCCCTCTGCCACGGTCTCCAACATGAAATCGGTCACCACCAAGACGGTGACGAAAACCGACAACACCATTGCCATCCTTTATGCCCAGGGCAATATTGCTTCCGGCACAGGGTCCGACAATATCCAGGACAAATATATGGTGGATCAGATAGAGAAGCTACGCAGGGATGATGAGATCAAGGCTGTGGTCTTCCGCATCAACTCGGGTGGCGGCAGCGCTTATGCCTCGGAGCAGATATGGAAAGCAATCACCGAACTGAAGAAAGAGAAGCCGGTAGTGGTCTCCATGGGCGATGTGGCAGCTTCGGGCGGATATTACATTGCCTGCAACGCCGACAAGATTGTGGCTCAGCCCACCACCCTCACCGGCTCCATCGGTATTTTCGGCATGATTCCTAATTTTGAGGGCACCACAAAAAAAATCGGCATCTCTACCGATGTAGTGAAAACGAATGACTTTGGCGATTTCGGCGACATCACCCGTCCCTTCAACGAACAGGAGAAGCAGCTGATGCAGAACATGATTGAAAGAGGCTACGACCTCTTCCTCACCCGCTGTGCAGAGGGACGCAACATGCCAAAAGACAGCCTGGAACTTTATGCCGAGGGGCGAGTATGGACCGGCAACCAGGCAAAGAAGATCGGACTTGTGGATGAACTGGGTGGCATTGAACGGGCAATAGAGATAGCCGCCGAGATGGCAAACCTGGGCAAGAGCTACGTGATATTCGAATATCCCAAACTGCAATCCAGGATTGAAGCGTTGTTAGATCGTTCCAGGAAGGATCTGGCGGCACATACAATGAAAGAGTATCTGGGTGAGAGTTACCAGTTGTTCATGCTTCTCCGCGACATCCGGGAGCAGGACTACATCCAGGCGCGCATTCCATATGAACTGAATATTCGCTGACCTGCATGGATATACCTCCGGTAGATACACGCAGATCGCTGCAACCATTGGCATGGCTGTATGGGATCGGCGTGAACTTCCGCAACTATCTGTTCGATAAAAATATCCTGAAAAAAAGAAGCTTCCCTATCCCGGTTATCTGCGTGGGAAACCTGACTGTGGGGGGAACAGGAAAGACACCCCATATTGAGTACCTGATCAGGCTGCTTGCACCAAAGTACCGCGTGGCGGTGCTCAGCAGAGGGTATAAACGGAGAAGCCGTGGTTTTCGCATCGTGGAAACAACCTCCCGGGTTACCGAGGTGGGCGATGAACCGTTGCAATTGAAACGAAAATTCCCCGATACGATGGTGGTGGTCGACAGTAACCGGGTGAAAGCAATTGAGAAGCTCCTCACCATCGAAAAGGAGGAGCGTCCGGAGGTGATCCTGCTCGACGATGGCTTCCAGCACCGTTACGTGCAGCCCTCGCTCTCCATCCTGCTGGTGGATAGCAACCGGCCGGTGTTCGAAGACAAACTGCTGCCGGCGGGATCACTTCGTGAGCCTTTGAAAGGGAAAGACCGCGCATCGATGGTGATTGTCACCAAGTGCAATCCCGACATGCAGCCGATCGATTTCCGCATCTATACCAACGGGCTGAACCTCTTCCCCTACCAGGATCTCTTCTTCACCTCCCTCCAGTACGGGATGGCACGGCCACTGTTCCCCGAGCTGCAGGAAGAACAATATGTGCTGGATGACCTGCGCAAGAAGCATGTCTTCCTGGTGACCGGCATTGCGTCGCCGCAGCCACTGGCCGACAAACTGGCGCACAAGACCTATAACCTTTACACCCGGTTCTTCCCTGATCACCACACTTTCACGAAAGAGGATGTCGAGGAGATACGGGAGCTGATGGCTTCCGTTGATGTGGACGAGGATGAAAAGATCATCCTCACCACGGAGAAAGATGCGATGCGCCTCAGGGGGCTGACGTTCCTGGATGAGGATATAAAACGAATCCTCTACTATGTACCGATACGGATTGCATTTGTAGAGGAGAGTGACAAAGAACTATTCAACAAAAAAATACTTGCACATGTTAGAAACCATCAAAAAAACAGCCGATTACATTAGAAACAGGGTCGGAGAAATACCCAACACAGCCATCATTCTGGGCACCGGCCTGGGGGAATTGGTACATGAGATTGACCACAAGAAGGAGATTCCCTACACCGAGATCCCCAACTTCCCTGTCTCTACCGTGGAGGGCCACAGTGGCAAGCTGATCATCGGCACCCTGGGCGGTAAGAAGGTAATGGCCATGCAAGGTCGTTTCCATTACTACGAGGGATACAACATGAAAGAGGTGACCTTCCCGATACGCGTCTTCCAGGCACTCGGCATCGAATATCTCTTTGTCTCCAACGCAGCGGGTGGCATGAACCCCAGCTTCGACATCGGTGACATCATGCTGATCGAGGACCACATCAACATGTTCCCCGAGCACCCGCTCCACGGCAAGAACTTCAACGAACTGGGTACCCGCTTCCCCGACATGAGCGAAGCTTATGACAAGGAGCTGCGCCTCAAGGCGATGGAGATCGCCCGTGAGAAGAACATCAAGCTGCAGCATGGCGTTTACGTGGGCGTGCAGGGTCCCACGTTTGAAACGCCTGCCGAATACCATTTTTTCCGTGTAATCGGCGGCGATGCCGTGGGCATGTCCACCGTGCCGGAGGTGATCGTGGCCAACCACGCCAAAATGAAAGTGCTGGCTTTCTCCATCATCACCGACCTGGGAGTGATCGGCAAGATCGTGGAGGTGTCGCACGAGGATGTACAGAAAGCCGCCAGGATTGCTCAGCCGAAGATGGCGGAGATCATGCGAACCCTCATCCAGACCATCTGATGAGCAGGACAGAGATAGCCACCCTCGGTGAGTTCGGGCTGATTGAACGGCTCACCGGAGATATCACGCCATTGCAGGAGAGCACGGTCAGGGGAATAGGCGATGATGCTGCCATTCTCGACTACTCCGGCCGGCAGACACTGGTCACCACCGACCTGCTACTGGAGGGGATCCACTTTGATCTGGTCTATGTGCCACTGAAGCACCTGGGCTACAAGGCGGCGGTGGTCAACTTCTCCGACATCTACGCGATGAATGGCAGACCAGAGCAGATCACTGTCTCCCTGGGTATCTCCAAGCGATTCTCGGTGGAGGACCTGGAGAGCTTTTACAGCGGGCTCCGACTGGCGTGTGAGATCTATGGTGTAGATATTGTGGGGGGTGACACCACCTCCTCGCTTACCGGATTCACCATCAGCATCACCTGCATCGGCAGTACCGCGGAGGGACATGCTGTCTGCCGCGACGGCGCGAAAGAGAGTGACCTGATCTATGTATCGGGCGACCTGGGAGCGTCCTACATGGGTCTCCAGTTACTGGAGCGTGAGAAAGCGGCCTGGGACGGCTCGGGTGATTTTCAGCCCGATTTTGCCGGCAAGGAGTACCTGCTGGAAAGGCAGCTGAAACCGGAGGCAAGGAAGGATGTGATCAAGGCACTGGAAGAGAATGGCATCCTGCCCACCGCGATGATTGACCTCTCCGACGGACTCTCGTCTGACCTGCTGCATATCTGCAAGCAGAGCAAGGTGGGTTGCCAGGTGTATGAGGAGCGCCTGCCCATCGACTACCAGACCGCCATGATGGCCGAGACCTTCAACATGAACGTCACCACTGTGGCGCTCAATGGCGGGGAGGACTATGAGCTGCTCTTCACCGTGCCGCTTCATCAGCATGAGCGGATGAACGGGATCAAGGGGGTACATCTCATCGGTCACATCGCAAAAGAGGAGCAGGGCTGTTACCTGGTGACGCGCGACGGGCAGGAGATGCAACTTCGGGCACAGGGATGGAATCCCATATCGGAGGAATAAATACCCATTATTTTTTACACTTATTTTGGAAATCCCGAAATTGCGCTTATCTTTGCACTCGCAATTTAAACAATGTTGGTGCCATAGCTCAGTTGGTAGAGCAAAGGACTGAAAATCCTTGTGTCCCCGGTTCGATTCCTGGTGGCACCACATGACAGAAACACTTGAATATCACATATTCAGGTGTTTTTTTATATAACCTGTAAATTCAGCCGATAATGGATCCACCCTCATAAAATATCCTCTCGAACATTGTTTTGTTTCCAAAATACAGTATATTTACAGCATAATAGAAACAAAATAAAGAAATGACCTTTCTGGAATTTAAGGATCAGCTATTTGATTTGGCATGCTTCAATATCTATCAGGTATATGCATGGCAACCCGATTTTGACCGGAATAACCTTACCCGTTGGGTGAAGAAGGGGTATCTTATCCGGTTACGGCAGGGGTATTTTGCTTTTACAGAATATAAAAACAAACCGGATTATTCCCTTTATTTTGCCAACCGGATTTATCGCCCCTCCTATATCAGCCTGCACACGGCATTGTCATTTTATGGAATGATACCGGAGGCAGTGGTGCAGATTACCAGCGTTACATCGCTAAAGACGGCATCATTCGCTAACGATTTTGGCGAATACTCTTATAAGAATGTCAAAGAAAAGCTGATGTTCGGATACGAGTTAAAGCCAATGGCAGACAACCGCACCCTACAGTTTGCCACACCCGAAAAGGCATTGCTTGATTTACTGTATCTTTATCCATTCTACGACAGTGAACAGGAATTAGAAGAACTACGTTTCGATGAAGATTACCTGCAAGATGATTTAAACAAGGATTTACTGACGGATTACTGCGCCAGGTTTCAAAGCAAGGCGTTAGACCATCGGGTAAGATTGCTTTTTAAGACTTACGATTTATGATACAGATTGAACAGATAAGAAATTATTTTCCGCCTCAAATCCGTGGAAATTCGGGTTTCGATAAACACTTCCTGAAAGAGTATTTGCAGTTGATGATTCTGGATTTCCTTTCTTCCACGCCCTACATTCGGAAAATGGCATTTATCGGCGGAACAAACCTTCGTTTGGTAAAAGGGATAGACCGGTTTTCCGATGATTTGGATTTCGACTGCAAAGATTTGTCAAAAGACGAGTTTATTGAAATGACAAACGGCGTAATCCGGTTTTTGGAGCGATCGGGCTTGCGTGTCGAAACAAGGGATAAAGATAATCCGAAATTGACGGCTTTCCGGTGCAATATCCATTTCCCGGAACTGTTATTTGATTTGGGATTGAGCGGACATAAAGAAGAACGTTTTTTGATAAAGATCGAAACCCAGGACCAAGGAATTGTTTATCCTCCGGTTCTGACAAATATCAAGGGCTGCGGATTCTTTTTCCCGTTTCCTGTTCCTCCCGATGGCGTATTGTGCAGCATGAAAATTGCAGCCATGTTAGGCCGTGCTAAAGGTCGTGATTTTTACGATCTGATGTTTTTACTTTCACAGTCCAACCCGGATTATGATTTTCTTTCAAAGCGTTGTGGCGTACATAACTTGCAGGAGTTCAAGGAGGCGACAGCCGAACTATTGAAAACAGTCGATTTGAAGAAGAAACAAAAGGACTTTGAGCATCTTCTTTTCAATAAAGCCAATAGCGAAAAGATTTTGCGATTTGGTGAATTTGTAGATTCGCTTACAGAATAATTCGATGCGAAATGTACATTTCGGAACTGACAGTTTCGGAATAAAAATAAGACAAAATAAAATGCAAACACCTAACAAATTAAAGAATTTCAATATGGATGATAAACTAAAAGCAGATATAAGCAAAATAGTTGATGAGGCGATATCGTCCCGGCTATCGAATCAGCAAGCAACACTGACGTTCAATCTGGAAAACATTGATGCAGAAGACAGATTGAAAAAGATCCTGAATGTGGACAAGTATGATATGGCGCTGTATGATTTCAGCCAGTTCTTGAGAAAAATCCTCAAATATGGGGAAGGTGAAAAAGTACGCTTCAAATCATATGATGAGTACAAAGAGATTGTCCCCGATTATGAAACGATGGAATACGTTCAGAAAATGTTTTATGAGTGTCTTGAAAATAATAGGATAAATCTGGACGATTAGTATTCTGTTTCTATAATGCACCGTTTTTGCTGCATAATAGAAATAAAAAGGTCATTACCCGGTTTCTACTGAAGATTTCGGACATATGATGGACTGATTTTGAAGATTTTCGCCTTATCCACATCACCTGCCCTGAAATGCCTGCAGATATTTATCGATATAGAGCTGCTTTTCTTTTGATCTGTATTGCTGAATAAAACGAGGGTGCTCCAGGACTGTCAGCTTGCCGAACAACTTCTCCTGTGCATTCAACCTTCGGATATAGTCCGCATTCTTTTTCCCGAGGATAAAAACTTCTGAAGTGTCGAGTCCCATATTGATGTGTTTCTTTAAGGAGTCGATCATAAACTCCTTCACAGACTCAAACAATGCAGGATCATCGTAATAGTTCGCGTTGAGCCATTTGCCTCCCGCAGTTTGCCGGATAATAGCCAGAGGAAAAGGAGAATTGATGTAAAAATCTTTATAGAAGCGGGCTGTTCCGCCATAGGCATCGATCATATCATAAAGAAAGACAGAAGAGACTTCATGGGTGTGTGCCGACTTCATGGTGATACCACAGGCCATCTCCAGCCGCTTGGTATCCGTAAAAGGTACGCCGGTCACCCCTGCCCCGTTACGGCCTGGGTTTATCCCGATCATAAAGCGGCGTTGTTCCGAATCATGGTAATATTTGTGGTAAAACTCCTCCATCACCTTCATTGTTTCGGGGTTTTCCAGGAAGGGATTCATCACTTCAAAGCCGTCCGGTAGTGCACCGGCGTAGGCTAAATGACGGTTGAAACCGATTACCTTATCTGCGAATGTCAGCATATTGAGCAAATATTCAATATAAATTCGAATAAGAAGCATCAAAAAAAATGAGAGCAGTTCTCAAAAACCATGGAAATATAGATCAATTACTCCAACGGTAATCAACCCCAAAGATAACCAAAATGGGCAAACGAACTAAAAAATAGCGATTAACGTTTGAGGGAATAATAAATATGTGATTTCGTAAAGCTTTGACACATGGAAACGGAACTGTCATCCATACTTCACGATCCGGTAAAAACGACAAAACAGTAAAGGAATGAAGGAGTCAACCTGAATGTCAACATCAGCATTCCGAGACTTGCTAATACGCTTTTAATATCCGCTGCAGCCTCTCCCGCTGTTTTTCTTTTCTCCGATTCCTGTAAGAACGCACAAGATCAAAATCGGATCCGCTTGGAACGACAAGCTTTCCCGCATTGGATTGAATATGCACCTGTTTCCCATCAAAAACGTATTCTACCGAACCCGGTGGAAGCATATTAATCGGTGATGCGTTGGCAGGAATAATTTGCATGTTGATTTTCATCTCTTCCTTTTTCGGAGGAATGGGAATCAGATCATATTTTGTAGGCAACCTGGTATTAGGAGATACTTTTAGCACCTCACTCCGCTCCTTGTCCCAATTTAGCTGAATGGGGTACTGTTGATGAGATTGTTGTAGTAATGGCATTGCCGGTGTCATAATGGATTCCTGCATCTGATTTTTCAACGCATCATTTATGTCCTGAGCATTTAATAACGAGGCCCCGAAAATGGGGAAAAAAAGGAGTAACAAAAAAAACTTATTTTTTACACAACATGTTTCACACATCAATACATTATTAGTGAATCGCCGATTCTCCTGCCAAAATTGGGATCAATATCCGGAATACTATATTTTTTTAAGTTATTCCAATATTCTTCTTTAAATTGGTGTCCCAATGGAATCTGCTTTTTAGTTGTTGTCTTTATTGTTTTCATATCTGATTCACTCAGGTAACTCCGATCAAAAATGTATAATTCTTGCAAACATTGAATTTCAAAGGAGGATTTATTTTTATCGAAGGAATAAAGTGTTGTATAAAATTCCTTGAGGCTTTCAAGATCTTCTGCTCCTGCATTACACTCGTCGAAGGAACGATACTGTGCTGAACTGAACCATTTTCGTTTTTGTATTTTGAATCTCCCTAAACTAAAAGACTTCAAACTGTCGGGAGCCATTCTATCAACATGTATCATTATCCTCTTGGTATGGGGCAAACATGACACATACCCCACTGCAGAATCTTTGTGGATGATAATATAACCAGATTCAGAAGGTTGCATGTGATAGGTATTACCCAAATTACCAAAGAGTGTCTTTGACGTCAATTCAGGCAGTCCAGGCCTGTCATTTATTTGAATGAAAAAACTCTTCTTCTCCTCTGCTACCAACTTTTCATTCCGCAGAACACGATATTGTTGCAGTGACATTTTTGTTTTTGCCTGTTTTTCAGAAATATAGTATGTAACAATACCATCCACGTAATATTTTGGTTCATAATTAAGCAATACATATGATCGAAAAAAACCTTTCAAGCCTATATAGCCTAATGAATGCGTCTGAGGTGTAACTATAACCTCATCCAGATTCATAGTTCTGGCTGATAAAAATATTTCCCCTCCCCTAACAAGCTCAGAAGCCATAATCTGTTTGGAATTGTATGCAATATGCTGAATGGTTAGTTCTGCACACTTGTTATCTGTTAAACGAATCACATCAGTTTCAGTTATCATACCCTTTAGATCCGAAACTGCACCTAATATGCCATCTTTTGTGAAGATATGAACAAAGGGAATTGGTTCATTCGTTGTTGCATCTATTATCCGTACTTGTGCTTGAGCCGACAGTGTAAAAGTGAGAAATAAACAAAACAATAATATTTTCCGGTTTTCCGTCATAGATTATTTTTAATAAAGGAAGACTGTCTGTAATAATAACGCAAATACGTTCAAATCCAACAGTCTTCCAATCCATGTAAAGTTAGTCTGTCGAATTAAAAAACTTTAATCCCTAAAAAATAAAGATGACCATCTTCAAATCGTAGGATGGTCAACCATCCGCCTTTTACTTCTTCCAATTCCTGAGCATCCAGCTCCATAAATTCTGAATTTTTCATACAAAATTAATTT
>WOYT01000038.1 GCA_011620695.1 Proteiniphilum sp. | reverse complement strand
TTGATATCCAAAAGTTCGAACATCAAACTACCTACAATCCGCTAACCGGCGAGGTAAAAAGTTTCCTGATTTCAAATTCCGACCAAACGGTTCAGATAGGAGCGCTCGAGAAAACATTCCGTTTTACAAAGTGGGAGGCCATTTTTATGGAGCGATCACGAAAGTATGACATTCAAACCATTGAGACACTGGCGTTAAATCACCATTTTAAAGTGGTTCAAAATTTCACCGACCAACGGAATTACTTTGTGGATTCGCTCTGGGAGAAAATATAGAAAAAAATAACATGTCTTTTCTGAACGATATTTTCACTACCATCGCCGACCGTCGCGATTACCTGTACGAACTGCTCGTTCAGCACATTCTGCTTAGCCTCACCGCCATTATTATTATCTCTGTTATTGGAATTTCGACCGGAATTGCCATTCTGCATGATAAAAAGTGGAGACAGGTTATTTTAGGAACGGTCAATTTCCTTTATACCATCCCGTCAATTGCCATGTTTGGATTGTTTATCCCGTTAATCGGAATTGGTTATGGCAATGCATTGGTGGTGTTGGTAATTTATGGGTTGCTGCCTGTTATCAGAAATACTTACACGGGCTTAGACGAGGTGGACCCGCTCCTGCTCGATGCCGCGAAAGGTATGGGCGCCACTCCCTGGCAGGTTTTTTCAATGGTACGCTGGCCACTGGCATTTCCCACGATCTTAAGCGGTTTTCGCACCATGGTTGTAATGACCATCGCGCTGGCCGGGTTAGCCTCATTTATCGGTGCCGGAGGGTTGGGACAGGCCATTTATCGCGGAATCAACACCAACAACTCTTCGCTCATTCTGGTCGGCTCAATCGCGGTGGCTTTGCTGGCGCTGGTTGCCGATCTGGGAATCGGGGCTATCGAAAATTCACTCAAAACAAAAGCAAGAAAACCGGATAAAAAAAATCGTTTCCTGAGATATTTCGGGTGGGGAATTCTGGCGTTGTTGTTCATTTTCATGCTCCTGCCTAAATCAGGCAATTCTTCCCGAAATAAACTTGTGGTTGCCACAAAACCCACTGCCGAGCAATATATTTTAGGCGAAATCATTTCACAGCTTGTGGAAAACAATACCGATATTCAGGTCATCCGGAAATTTGGCATCGGCGGCGGTACTTCCAATATCCATCCGGCCATGTTGAAAGGCGAAATTGATATTTATCCTGAATACACCGGAACAGCGTGGTTATTTATCCTAAAAGAGTCACCCATGAAAAATCCGGATAGTTTGTATGCGGCGTTAAAAACAACGTATGCCGGACAATTCAATCTGGAATGGGCTTGCAGGCTTGGATTCAACAACACGTTTACACTTGCGCTTCCTGAATCTGTGGCACAAAATCAACATATCAATACTTTTTCGGAATTGGCCGTTCAAAGCAACCAATTTGTTTTTGGCGCTGAATTCGATTTTTTTGAACGCGAAGATGGTTTTTCCGGACTGAATAAAGTCTATCCTTTCAATTTTAAAAACGAGGTGGAACTCGATATCAACCTGAAATTTCAGGCGCTCGAAAACCAAACGGTCGATGTGATCAATGCCTTTTCAACCGATTCGCGCATCAGGCAAATGAATCTCCGTGTACTGAAAGATGACAAACAGTTCTTCCCGGCTTATCAGGCAGGTATTGTTGTCAGAAATGAATCCTTACGAAAATATCCCGAATTAAAAGGATTGTTTGAGCGCCTTGAAAATTCCATCAGTGATTCAGCTATGCTTCAGCTTAATTATGAGGTTGAGATTGAAAATAAATCACCCAACGAAGTTGCAGCCAATTTTTTGAAACAACGCGAATTATTGAAATAAAACCGGAGAATGAACAATCCTGTCATTGAAATAGTAAACGTCACCAAATCCTACGAATCAGCAAAAAAAGCGCTAAACGATGTTTCGCTGGAGATTCCGCGAGAGGCATTTGTGGCCATTATCGGGCCAAGTGGTTGTGGAAAAACTACGTTGTTGCGCCTGATGAACGGGATGACCGGTATTGATTCGGGCAGAATCAGGGTGATGGGCAAAAACCTGGAAAGTTGGGACAAAATTCAACTCCGCCGGAAAATGGGTTATGTGATTCAACAAAGTGGTCTTTTTCCACATCTCACCGTCAGGCAGAATATCGCTTTTGTTTTACGCCTTTCATCGGTTGAGAAGCAGGCGATCGAAAAACGGGTGAACGAATTGGCAAAAATAATGGGTTTTGATGAAAGTCAGTTAAATGCATTTCCTTCTGAATTAAGCGGCGGTCAGCAACAAAGGGTTGGGGTTGCAAGGGCACTGGCATCGCAACCCGAAATTGTGCTGATGGACGAACCCTTTGGCGCTCTCGATAACATTACCCGCCGAAACCTGCAACGTGAAATCAAGGAGATGCATCGCAAATTGAAAATCACATTTGTGATGGTTACCCACGATTTACACGAAGCCTTTACGCTGGGAACGCATGTTGCCATTATGAATAAAGGAGAAATCGTACAATTTGATACGCCGGAGAATATTCAGAAAGAACCGTTCAACGACTGGGTGAAAGAATTTATAACTATTTAACCCGCATTGCCGGTTTTATGCCGGCGAGCTCTTCTCCATCGAAACGCTGGAGGAGTTAAGTGATTGCACTCATCGTAATAAATGCGTAATAGAAACTTCACAATAATTTAACCGGAATCAGCGCAGTAAAACAGAAAAAAGAGGGAATTTTGCAACAGGTTAGACCGCAGAAGATCGAACTATCTGCTGTCCGAAGCTAAGAAAGAAAAGGTTCACGTCGAAACTGACAGCATATTTTTTTAAAAGATATGCCTCAGGCCGATGACAAAATATTGAGTCTGATTATTTTTTTTCATGCTTATGCAAAATAATTCCGTTCAAAATGCTGACGTTGGTTTACGTGCAGTAAATAGAAAAGTAAAAGTAGCCTTTTTCTCCGATATGCTGATCAGAGACTTTGACGGGGCAAACAAAACGATGTATCAACTGATCGACAGAATACCCGAGAGACAATTTGAATACCTCTTTTTCTGCGGAATGTCCAAACAGCATAAAAACCGGGCGACCGTTAAAATTCCGGTCTTCTCCATTCCCAATAATCACTCTTATAAAATAGCCCTTCCGGATTTATGCAAAACGGAATTGATGGAATCACTGGACCTGTTCAGTCCCGATGTCATTCATATATCCACTCCTTCGGCGCTGGGTTTTTTCGCACTGAATTATGCCCTGAAAAAAGAGATCCCGGTTCTGTCCATCTATCACACGCATTTTATTTCATACATCAAATATTATTTCAAGTATCTTCCGTTTCTGGTACCTCTATTGGAAGCGATGATTGCAAAAATATACCGTAGATTTTACAACCGCTGCACCGTAACATATGTGCCCACCGTATCTATTGCGGAAGAACTCATGAGTCATGGTGTTTCGGTTCAGCATCTTAGAATTTGGCAACGGGGAATCAATACGACTCTCTTTACCCCGTTGAAACGGTGTGATCATTTAATCAAAACCTTGACAGGGAATGATAATCCGTGCATTTTATTCGCTTCAAGACTGGTATGGGAGAAAAATCTGGAAACACTATTTGCCATTTACGACCGGGTTCAGGAGGAGGATCTAAAGGTAAATTTCATTGTTGCGGGAAGCGGGGCAGCCGAAGCTGCGGCGCGGGCAAGAATGAAGCATGCAATTTTTTTAGGATTTGTCAACCACGATATGTTGGCGAAAGTATATGCCTCTTCTGCTATTTTCTTATTCCCTTCAACCTCTGAAACTTATGGAAATGTAGTGGTGGAAGCCATGGCAAGCGGATGCATTCCGGTCATCGCAAGAGGTGGGGGTTCACAGGCTTTGGTTGTGGACGGAGTAAACGGGTTCTTATGCAGTCCCAATGAACCGGATGATTATCTGATAAAAATGAAACGCTTACTTCGCGATGAAACGCTGAGAGCAAAGATGCAATCTGCGGGACTACAATATACATCTAACCTGAGTTGGGACAACCTTGCCAGGGAGTATTTCACAGATATCGAAAATCTGGCCAACCTGGCTTTAAGTGTGCATGAAAAGAAATGTATATAACGGTCTTATCTGGAAAAACAAGCAATCTACTCCCATTATCGATCATTTTGTATGCATGAGACCGAAATTCTTTGTATTACCCATAAGCATCCGCCCTCTGTCGGGGGAATGGAAAAACAAAGTTATGAATTGATTCAAGGACTGCAGCGGTACTATATCACCCATGTTATTGCCTATCGAAACGATTCGAACAAAGTGCTCTGGTTCCTGAAACTTCCGTTTAAAATAATGAAAACGCTCAAAAAGAATCCGGGTATAAAGCTTATTCACTTAAACGATGGATCAATGGGCGTTGCCTGTCTCTGGTTGCTCAAAAGAACAACGATACCCATCATAGTTACCTTTCATGGATTGGATCTCACGTTATCGTTATCCCTGTTTCAACACAAAATACTGCCGAAACTAAAACAGTACGCCGGAGCCATTTGCGTAAGCGAATACACCCGCTCCGAGGCGTTGAAGAGAGGATTTGCTCATGATACAACCTATACCGTACGGAATGGTGTCGATCTTTCGTTGGGAAAAATACCCGTCAATACCGGTATGGTACAAATGGTGAAAGAAAAATATGCTGTCGATCTCACACACAAACGCATTCTCTTCACGATGGGCCGGCCGGTGAAACGAAAAGGTTTTTCATGGTTCATCAAAAATGTGATGCCATTGCTCGACAAAGACATTGTTTTGCTGATGGCTGGTCCGCTCAGGAATCATCCGAATAAAATGCAAAGGATAACGCAACGAATCACTGATAAAATAAGCCCTACACTGCAAATGATCCTCGGATTGAATTCCGATGCAGTGCAAATAGTGAAGGAACTCTCCAATAGCGAAAATGTACACCATTTGGGACGCGTTCCTTTTGCCGATCTGGTGCAATTGTTATCGCTGGCTGATTTGTTTATCATGCCAAATATCGAGATCGAAGGTGATGAAGAGGGCTTCGGACTTGTAGCCCTGGAGGCAAACATGCGTGGAACATTCGTTCTGGCATCGGGAATAGAAGGGATAACCGAATCGGTCATCCATGGTCAGAACGGATTTCACTTGCCGAGCGGAAACGCAACAGCCTGGGCAGATAAGATTCACGAATTGTTAAGCGACAAAAACAAGCTGAGCATCTTGTCCTCCCAGGCAAAGGATTTTGTCGGGAAAAATTACTCCTGGGATAGGATGGTGGAAGCATACCGTGATATTTTCGACAGATACATCGGAAATGCTCACGTGAATAATTAGTGTCCCTTCGTTTGCATGGGCCCCGTCGATCTGGTTGATGATGTTCCACTACTCCTCCCCGTTTTCATCTTTCGAGCGGAGACCCTGATCGACAGCAGCTATCTTTGTTTTAAATAGGGAGTGTCCGGGAGATTTTCACTCTTCAGGCGTTTCCGGTATGCTTCTGTTGACGGGACGGATGATGATGGTATCTCCCTCATTCAACTTGATTGTCTCCGGTTGCGGATCATTTTTCTTGTCCTTTTTTTTGGAGAACAACCGGAATATCCAGCTGTTGGCAATTGTCTCAGCCGCATTTGTGATCTCTATGACACCCTGGTCCACATTGGTGATGACGGTATCTACCGTTAATCCCATCTGCTTGTCATTCAGAAGGCGCGGCAGTATCCCCTCGCCATTGTTAATGGTATAGGCGGTCTGGTGAAGCTGATTCACCACTGAGTCGGCTTTATTTGTGATTGAACTTAGGTTGGCCGTGATCAGGTTGAGTTGGGTGGTGATGGAATCGTCATTCACCAGCTTGCCTAAATCGCCCTGGCCATTGTTGATTTTGGTGGTGATCCGGTTCACGTCGGAGAGCGATGCATTCAGACTCTTGGAGGCTTCTGCGAGAGCTGTGGTCAGGTCACTATCATTCAACAGGCGTGCAATATCTCCATCCCCTGTATCAAACTTGCCGGTAATAGACCGCAAATTGGCTACGGTACCCCTGGCTTCATCCAGCATCTCCGTTGCCTGCGCAATCATCGCCTGAATATCGATGCCTTCGGCGACAGGCAGATAATCGCCCTCTTCCACCTTTCCAGTAGCCGGATCACCGGTGGAGATCAGGACAATTTTACCCCCCATCAGCCCCTCCTGTCCAATCTGTACCGAAGAGTTCTTGTAGATAAAATCGGTATAGGTCTCCCGTATGGTCATGCTTACGATGACAGAGGTATCGGCGACGACCCGGATATCGTTCACCGTGCCGATATTGATTCCCGCGAAACGGACAATATTGCCCGACATCAATCCGCGAATATCCTTGAATGATGCATGCACCTCGATGTTAGAGGAAAACAGATTCTGCTTGCTCCCGATCAGATATATCGCTACAATAAACAATATGAGGGCCGATGCAATGAAAATACCCAACCTCAATGTTTTCTTTGTTTTTTTCATATTTCTCTTTTTACTAAATAAAAAAATCCCGTATCTCTTTTTCTTCGCTATGGCTCAGTTCCTCGTAAGTACCTTCTACCTTGAAGACACCATCGTCCATGATCTTTATGCTGTCGGTGGCTATTTTTGCACATTTCATATCGTGCGTGATGATGATGGCCGCCGTGTTGTATTCTTCGCGTATTTTCAGGATCAGTTCGCTGATTTCACCCGATGTCACCGCATCCAGTCCGGTGGTTGGCTCATCGTAGAGAATAATTTCCGGTTTCAGAATCAATGTCCTGGCCAGGGCTATCCTCTTTTTCATTCCTCCGGATAATTCCGATGGCATTTTATCGATGGCATCCAGCAAGCCCACACTGCTGAGCGATTGTTCAATCAGCTCCTTCGTATCGTGTTGCTTGTCTTTAAATTGCGTTCTCCGGATGGGGAAAAGGAGATTTTCACGTACGCTCATCGAATCATACAACGCACCTCCCTGGAAGAGATAACCCACTTTCTTCCTCACTTCATTCAGCTCGTTGCTGTCACACTCGAGGATATTGGTCCCCAACACGTTGATGATCCCTGCATCGGGCTCTATCAGCCTTACGATACTCTTGATAAGGACCGATTTGCCGATTCCCGATTTCCCCACAATGCCCAGATTCTCCCCTTTGTGAAGCGTCAGGCTGATGCCGCGCAAGATTGAATTCTCGTTAAAGGATTTATACAAATTTTCTACAACAATGACCTCTTCTTTGTCCATATAGCTTTACAGGATACTCGTTATTAATACAAAAACCAAATCGATCAGGAAAATGGTCAGGGAGGCTGATACCACGGCTGAGTTGGCGGCAAGTCCCACTGATTCTGTGCCCCTGCCGGCGGTGTACCCTTTGTAGGTACCGATCAGGCCGATGAAAAAGCCGAAGAAGATCGTTTTCAGAATGGAAGGAAGAAAATCAACAAAACCCATCATTGAAAAGGAACGATTGAAGAAAAGTGTAAGCGATGTTTCTTCGAAAATGTTCACCGCCAGAAATGAACCTAAAAGACTGAATGCATCGGCGAATATGACCAGTATCGGAACAACCAGCGTGGCAGCCGTTATGCGAGAGGCAACCACAAAACTCAGGGGACGCGTTCCAGACACCTCCATCGCATCGATCTGTTCGGTGACTGTCATTGCTGCAATTTCAGCACCTATCCCTGAGCTGATCTTTCCCGCGCAGATCAGTCCCGTGATGACAGGCCCCAGCTCCCGCACCATCGATATCGCGACTACACCCGGCAACAGCGTCTGTGCACCGAAGTCGGCAAGAACAGGGTGCATTTGCATGGAGAGTACCAGCCCCATGATAAATCCGGTGACCGCTACCAGTGGCAGTGACTTGTTGCCGAGTAAGAACCCGTGTTTGGCGAACTCCCGAAATTCGAAGGGAGCCTGGAACATCTGTTTAATCACTCTCCCGGTAAACAAAACCAGTTCTCCCAAGTCGATAAAAATACCGTTGTAAAATTTACGGGTTTCTTCCCTTACCTTCAGTCTTCCCCTGATGCCCTGCCTGATTACAGAAACATTTATTTTTGCCATATCTCTTCAATAAACAATTTTGTGTTAGGAATGTTGATACAAAGATACCGCTTTTATCTCATTTCCAAAGAATTATTTTTCGGGCGTTCTCATGAATGAATACTCTTAACCCGGCTGCTCCGATTATTATAGGTCATATCTGGTGGAATGTGGACAACATCATGTGGAACATACGCGGTAGATGGGTGGCAACCATTGCTCCAATCATTCGTTTATTTCAGAAAAATCAATACCTTTGTCATTGCGATTATCCAACAAAAGGCTATAGTGCACCTTCCATGAAAACCGAACCGGACAAGGCCAGATTTGAAGAGCTATTCCACCTGTATTATCCCAAGGTCAGGTCGTTTGCCGCCATCCTCCTGAAATCGGAGCAGGAGGCTGAGGATGTGGCACAGGATATCTTTGTCAGACTCTGGGAGACACCCGATCTCTGGGAAGGAAACCTGGAGAAAAACTACCTCTACACCATGGTTAAAAACAGCGTTTTTAACCGCATTAAACGAAAAAACCTGGAATCGAAATACATCCACACGCAGCAGGATTTACAGGGTATCACGGAACTGGCTGAATTTGAAGACCCTCTCAACGAGATCTACCGCGAGGAGCTGCAACTGCTGCTGATGCTGGCACTGGAACAGCTGCCCGGCAAGCGGCGTGAGGTGTTCAAGCTGAGCCGCTTTCAACATCTCAGCAACCAGGAGATCGCGGAAAAAATGAATCTTTCAGTACGTACCGTGGAGCAACATATCTACCTGGCCTTAAAAGAACTCAAAAAACTACTGATTGTCGCGATTTTTTTAATGAATTTTTAAGTAGTACCCCATTCTCGATTGTTTATTCACTAAAGGTGCATAAAAGGCCTTTGCACTGAATTGTGCGTTGAAAGAGATTAGAGATGGAAAACTACTTCAAGAGAATTTTAGAGTTATTTGCAAAAAACAATGTCTCGCCGGATGCCCGCGATGCCTTTCACCGTTGGATCACTGATGAGAAGCATGCCGTTGAAAAGGATGCGGCATTGAACGATATGTGGAACCACCTGGCAGAAGGCAGTCGCACAGAGGTGACACCACAGATGCGACGATCGTTGAAACTGGTATATCGGAAAATCAGCGAACAACAAGGTAACACACAAACCCGATTCCTTCATCTCTGGCAGGCGGCCGCTGCCATCTTGCTGGTCGCGCTGGTCACCACGATCTACTTCACAGCAGGTGAGCCTCCGGTGAAGGACGACCTGATTGAGCAATACGTACCGATTGCCGGGCTGACCCGTCTGACACTGCCCGACGGGACGGAAGTGCAGATGAACGCCACTACCACCTTGCTATACCCTCAACAGTTTACCGGTGAGACCAGAAGTGTTTACCTGATCGGAGAGGCCAGCTTCAGGGTGGCCCACAACGAGGCGATGCCTTTCATCGTGAAGTCGAACGATTACCAGGTGACAGCACTGGGAACGGAGTTCAACATGAGGGTATATCCTGGTGACCCGCTACTCTCCACAACCCTGCTATCCGGCAGCGTGGAGGTACGTTACAACAACCTGGAGTCGGCACGGATACTTGTGCCCAGCGAACAATTCACCTATAACAAGAACACCGGAGAAGAATTGATTACCCGCCCTGACCTGTTCGACGTGACCGCCTGGCAAAGGGGGGAACTCATATTCAAGTCGGCGACACTGGAAGAGATTATCGCCGAACTTGAACGAAAGTACCCTGTCAGCTTCGTTTACACCGCCAACACGCTGAAAGAGGACAAATATACCTTCCGTTTCAAGAGCGATACCCCGCTGCATTTGGTGATGGAGATCATCGCCGAGGTGTCGGGTCACATCAGATACAGAATAGAAGAGGATAAATGTTACATCTTACCTTTACAGTAACAGCATCAGTAAACCCTTAAAACCAATAAATAGCATGGATACATCATGATTTGCAACACAAAAAACCGGAATAAAGTGGCACCTTTATCCCGGTAGCTCAGCGTTAGAATTTATTCATCTGAACAATAAGTCAAACATCTAACCTAACACCAAGAAATGAATTTTAAAGGTATCAATTTTTTCAACATGAAAAAGACAAAAACAACGATTTTTATCTTTTTACTATGTCTCATCGCCTCACCGGCATCCCTGATCGCACAGGAGAAGGTGGCTGTAACCATTCAACAAAATGATATCTCGGTTATAGAAGCGTTGCAGGAAATAGAGCGGCAGACGAAAATGTTCGTCGCCTACAATGAATCACAACTAAAGAATCAGCCGAATCTTGACCTCAATATCAGCAACCGGCCATTGGAAGAGGTACTGAACCGGATACTGCAGGGAACGGGATTCACCTGGCAAGTGAAGGACAATTACATCGTGGTTGTACCCGGTCAACAGGTGAGCAGAAGGCAGATCAGTGGAACCATCACCGATGAGCTCGGTCAACCGGTGATCGGTGCAAATATCATTGAAAAGGGGACCTCGAACGGTACCGTGAGCGATTTAGACGGCAACTTCACCCTGACGGTGGATGAGAATGCCGTGCTGATGGTCTCATACATAGGTTATCTCTCGCAGGAGATTAACACCGCCGGGAGAAACAGGTTGAACATCACACTGGTCGAAGATCTGAAAACACTCGAGGAGGTGGTGGTGATCGGCTACGGCTCGGTGAAGCGGCGCGATATCACCACAGCGGTATCCTCCATCTCCACCGAGAGCATCGATGAACGCCCCATCATCTCTGCTGCGCAGGCCATCCAGGGAAAGGCTGCCGGCGTGAACGTCTATCAGCCCAGCGGTACGCCTGGTGGCGAGATGGTGATCAGGGTGCGCGGTACCACCTCCTTCAACGGGAGCAACAGCCCTCTCTACGTGGTGGACGGGGTGCCGGTCGACAACATGAACTTCCTTTCGCCAAACGATATTGCTGATATCCAGATACTGAAGGACGCCTCCTCGGCAGCCATCTACGGATCGCGTGCTGCCAACGGTGTGGTGCTGATCACCACCAAGCAGGCAACGGAAGGAGCCAAGGTTACTGCCCACATACAGTATGGCGCGAGCCGGGTAGCCAACCAGATCAAGTCACTCAATGCTGCTCAATACAAGGAGCTGATGGATGAACTGCGCCCGGGAGCCATACCGGAGGGAACCACCGACAGAACCGACTGGTTCAAGGAGGTCTATGGTACCGGAATCATACAAAACTACCAGCTACAGTTAGCCGACGGCAACGAACGGATCCGCTACTTCGTGTCGGGCGGATACCTCGATGAGAAAGGGGTGCTCAGCGCTGCCTTCTTCCGCCGCTTCAACCTGCGCAGCAACGTGGAGAGCCAGATAAGAAGCTGGTTGCACATGGGTCTGAACCTGGCCTATTCCGACAACACCCGCAACGGTGTCACAACCGGTCTCGGCTCAAACCGGGGTGGGGTAGTGCTCTCGGTGGTGAACCTGCCTACCGCGGCAACCGTGAAGGATGAAGCCAGTGGCCTTTACAACCGTCTCTTCTTCGGACAGAATATCACCAACCCGGTGGAAGCACTGGAGAATGGTAAGAACAACAAGGACAACGAGAACAGGCTGATCGCCTCGGCGAATACCACGATCACCTTCATGCCCGATTTTACACTCAGAACATCCTTCACATTGGACCGCCGCAACGGTAAATCGACCGGCTTCACACCCCCCGTGCATGGCACCGACAGGGATGACTGGGGGGCTGCCTGGGATAATCGCAGCATGAACCAACTGTTGGTGTTCGATAACGTGCTGAATTACAAGAAAACCTTCGGTGAGAAGCACAACTTCGAGGGGATGGCAGGTACATCCTGGACAGACTCAGAATGGTCGCAGAGTTACATCAACGGTACGCACTACAAGGATGGCTCTATCATGACACTCAACGCGGCCAATAAAATCGCGTGGGACAATACTGGCTCGAACGCCTCACACTGGGGTATCCTGTCAGGCTTCGGTAGGGCATCCTACAATTACGACAGCAAGTACCTCTTCACAGTCAACATGCGTGCTGATGGTTCCTCGAAACTGCATCCCGATCACCGATGGGGCATCTTCCCCTCTTTTTCGGCTGCATGGCGCATCTCGTCGGAGAACTTTATGCAAGACTTCGACTGGCTCGACGACATGAAGATACGCGGCGGATGGGGACAAACCGGTAACCAGTCGGGCGTGGGCGATTTTGCCTACCTCCAGCGTTACAACATCACCCGCCAGGCGTGGTTCGAGGAGGGCAAAACCGACGCGGTGCCCCTCATCTCGCAGGCAAACCTCCGCACACCGGACCTCACCTGGGAGACCACTTCTCAAACCAATATCGGTATCGATGCCACCATGTTCAGGGACCGCCTCACCATCGCCATGGATTATTATTACAAGTACACCTCCGACATGCTGATGTTCGTATCCCTCCCCTCGGGGGCAGCCGCCGCAAACCAGATCGTCCGGAACGAGGGGGAGATGGAAAACCGCGGGTTTGAATTTTCTGCCAACAGCCGCAACCTGACTGGTGCGTTCAGATGGGACACCGATTTCAACATCTCGTTCAACAGGAACAAGCTGAAAAAACTTGCCCTCCAGCAGATCTACTATGATGCCGAAACCACCGATGCCCTCCGCCTGATACGGGTGGTCCGCAACGAGCCGGGACGTTCGCTGGGCGGCTTCTACGGATATATCAGCGACGGGGTGGATCCCGAAACAGGTGAGCTGATGTACCGCGACCTGAACGAGGATGGCAGGATCTCCTCGTCGGACCGCACCTATATCGGTGACCCGAACCCTGATTTCATCTTTGGCCTTACCAATAACTTCTCCTATAAAGGATTGAACCTAAGCGTCTTCCTCCAGGGATCGGTAGGCAATGACATCTTCAACGCCTCCAAGGCTGATGTGCAGGGGATGTACGACCTGAAAAACCAGTCGGTAGAGGTGCTCCGCCGCTGGCGCACACCCGGTCAGCACACCGATATTCCCAAAGCGGGATTCGACATGAAGCCCTCCAACTATTTCATCGAAGACGGAAGCTACCTGCGTGTAAAGGATATCACCCTCTCCTACAACTTCAGCGGTCCTTTCCTGGAACGGACAGGCATATCACGCCTGCAGCCCTACGTCACGCTCAGCAACCTGCTGACGGTAACCCGCTACAAGGGGATGGACCCCGAAGTGAACCAATGGGGTGACAGCGGTGCTGTACAGGGTATCGACTGGGGTACCTACCCGCATAGCAGAACATTTCTGTTTGGACTGAATCTTGAATTTTAAACCACAATAGCAATGAAGACAAAAAATATATTCTTCCTCTGTATCGCTGCTCTGCTGGCATCCTGCTCGCTCGATTATGAACCGCTGGACACCTATTCCGACGTGACGGAGGGGATGGAGCAGGACAGCGTGACGGTGGTCTTCAAGGACAAAGCCGCCGTACTATCGCACAGGCAAACATTGTTGGACCTGTTTAGAAACGGACAGGAACACTGGTACCTCGACATGTTGCTGCTGGCTGAGGCACACTCCGACAACGCCTATGCCGGTGCACCCAACAACGAAACCACTCCCTTCGAGGTGAACTCGATTGAGGGCTCCAGCACTACGCTGAACCGTGACTGGAACATGCACATGGGAAACATTGCCCAGGCGAACAAGATGATTGTATATGTGGATAGCGTGAAGGATAACGCGCTGACCGAAGCCGAGAGAAGACAGTACAAGGCAGAGGCGAAGATTCTGCGGGCCATGATCTATTTCGACATGGTGCGGATCTGGGCCAATGTGCCACTGGTAACCACTGTCGCCGGCGATATCACGGCGGAAACGATCGAGGATGTCTATCCTGCCTACTTCCCCGTTCAGTCAGATGCGCTTACCATCTACAAACAGATCGAACAGGACCTGCTTGAGGGTCTCCAGTACGCACCTGCCAACAATGTGCAGGACAAGACGCAGATCACCAAATCGGTGGCACGCGCTCTGCTGGCAAAAGTGTATGCCGAAAAACCGCTGCGCGACTACGACAAGGTGATTCAGTATGCCGATGAACTGGCTGCTGATGGTTTTGACCTGGAACCGAACTATGCTGATCTCTTTGATGTGGTGCTGACCGATCCCAATTCTCCTCCCTCGCAGGCCAACAAAGCTCTAGAGGCGAAGCTGAGGAACAGCAGGGAGACCATCTACGAGGCGCAGTTCTTCCCTGGAAACACCAACTGGGTGACCTGGATGTTCGGCCGCAAACTTGACGACTGGTCCTTCTGGTTCGACTTCCTGAAGTGGATCACACCCTCGCGCGATCTGATCCGCACTTTCAACAGCGAGCAGGGTGACAAGCGGTACGAACAGACCGTGGTGTTCTACAAATGTGACTGGAACATGTACTACCCGGCAGATAACTATGCGTTCATGTACAAGTGCCGCAGCGGCTACAACAGCATCATCAAGATGCGCTATGCAGATATCCTGCTGCTGAAGGCCGAAGCACTAATCGACAAGGGTGATTACAACGGTGCGGCGCAGATCATCAACCGTACCCGCGCACGCGCCGGCCTGGGCAACCTGCCTGCATCGGCAGCATCAAGCAAGGAAGCCATCACACAGGCTTATCTCAAGGAACGTCGCCTTGAACTGGCACTGGAAGGACAGCGCTGGTTCGACCTGGTGCGCCTTGACAAGGTGGAAGAGGTGATGAACGCGGTATTTGACAAGGATGAAGGACGTCCCGCTCAGGCGATGCCCTATACCAGCCTGTCTTACGTGCTGCCCATCCCGCAGGCGGTGATGGATCAAAATCCCAACCTGGTGCAGAACCCGGGCTACTAAACAAGTATGTCACACTTAATTCAGGAGATCACTATGAATTTGAAAAATAAAATATTGCTCATGACCGGGGTCTTCGCACTGCTGTTCATCTCGTGCAACGATGATGAGTACGGTCCCAGAAAAGAATCAACCCCAGTAATTGAATCGGCTTCGGTGACGCCCGCCGCTTTCACCTTCGGCGACTCCATCACGCTGACAGCCAGAATAACCGACCCGGAAACCAATCTCTCCGGCCTGGCTTACGAGATTATTTCCAACAACAGAATCCTGGCTTCCGGTGAAATACCCATTGGCGGAGCCTCGCACGATGTGGCTCAGTCGATCTTTGTGCCTTTGCTGAGCAGCCAGGCCGATAACGCGGACGTACAGGTCAACCTGATTGCCCGGAACGTACTCAAAGGTACGGCATCGCATCAAATCACCGGTCTTACCGGGAAACGGCCTGTTTACAACCAGCTCTATCTGGTTACGGACAATGGTGCTGTTGCCACCCTGACCCCTCAGTCGGGCGACAAGAACAGGTTTCATGCCGACGGACTGACCTACGAGACCTCTTTCCGCTACCGTATTGCCGAGAAGCTCTATGCCGACAACAGTATCGACTATTCAGGCGATGTCTATGGCAACGTGAATGGAAAGATCGGGATGATTAGCGAGTCGGGTGAGTCGGCGTTCGCCTATGCTGCATCCGCCGACTATACCAAAGAATTCCTTTTCGATAGCTATGCCTTTAGCGTAACCACTACCGGAAGCACCCTCGGTCCTGATGACCTGGCATTGAGCAGATTCTCGAGCAGCGATATCGGCGGTGAACTGTTCCGGGTGTTGGATCTCACCCTGGAGAAAGGCAAGACTTATTCGGTATTCGGTGAACTGTCACGTGCTGAGAACATCTACAACCCGGACTTCTTCGGGCGGACCGCTGCCGATAAGATCACTTTCCTTGGCGAAACGGGTGATTACACCATCTACTATAACCCCGTACGCAGGAACATCTTCGTGGGGTTGGACAACCCATCTTATCCCGATTATCTGTTGGTATGCGGATGGGGGCTGGGTTACCCGACCAACGTCACTTCTGCCGATATCGCAGCTGTTTACCCCGGGAAAGGCAGAACCCATACCGACTGGGGCTTCGGCAACGTGCTGAACTATGTGCTGATGCGCCGAATCGGCGACAACATCTTCCAGGGTACCTTCTACACCCCGGGCGATCACGACCACTATGCGGGCTTCAAGCCGTTCGAGAACACAGGATGGGGTAATGAGAAGAGAGCGGGCAACTTCACCTTCACCGGTGAACAAATCATCCAGGGTGACAATAACTGGGAAATACCCAACGGTGAGAATGACCCGGTTGTGGAATCGGCCAACTACCGCTTTACCATCGACCTGAACAACAACACGGTGCATATCGAAAAAGTTACACTCTAGTTTAATGAATGAGATGAAATTGATTTACAATTTGAAAGTGACGTTCCTGCTGATCTTCCTGCTCATGGGTGTATCCTCCTGTAGTGAGACCGGCAAGAACGACAACGTGGAAGAACCGTCACTTCCGGAAGAGCCTCAGACGGAGGATGTAACCATTTATGTGACTACCAACAGCCGTTCACAGGAATTTAAAAAGCAGTATGCCGCTTTCAGCAAACGGGACAACATGTCACCCACCACCCTCAGGCTGGAGCCGACTACCCGCTTCCAGACCATGGATGGCTTTGGTGCTGCCGTGACCGGTTCTACCGCTTTTAACCTGATGCAGATGACGCAGGAGAACCGCACCAAATTTCTCAGGGAGACCTTCTCCGAAACGGAGGGGATGGGGCAGAGCTACATTCGCATATCCATCGGCTGTTCTGACTTCTCATTGAGTGAGTACACCTGCTGCGACGAGCCCGGCATTGAGAATTTTGCCCTCACGACAGAGGAGACCGATTACGTGATCCCTATCCTGAAGGAGATCCTGGCCATTAACCCGAACGTGAAGATCCTGGGATCTCCCTGGACGCCACCCCGCTGGATGAAGGTGAACAACCTCACCGACCTGCGGCCGTTCAACTCATGGACAAGCGGCCAGCTGAACCCGGCTTACTATGGTGATTATGCAGACTACTTCGTGAAGTGGATACGCGCTTTCGAAGCCGAGGGCATCAGGATCCATGCCGTGACTCCGCAAAATGAACCGCTGAACAGGGGAAACTCCGCCTCGCTCTACATGACCTGGCAGGAACAGCGCGACTTCGTGAAGAACGCGCTGGGACCCAAAATGGCGGCTGCAGGGGTGACAACGAAGATCTACATCTACGATCACAACTACAACTATGACAGCGACAAGCCGGAGAATGCCGATCAGGGTCAGTACCCGTTGAAGATCTATGCCGATAGCGAAGCTGCTGGTTTCATTGCCGGTGCTGCTTATCATAACTATGGCGGGAACAGGGAGGAGCTGAACCACATCCATCAGTCGCGTCCCGACAAAGAGCTCCTCTTCACCGAGACCTCCATCGGCACCTGGAACGACGGGCGGAACTTAGAAACCCGTCTCATCGATGATATGCGCGAGGTGGCGCTGGGTACAGTGAACAATTGGTGCAAGGGTGTCATCGTATGGAACCTGATGCTTGACACCGACCGGGGACCCAACCGCGAGGGGGGCTGCCAGACCTGCTACGGGGCTGTCGACATCGATCGCACCAACTATCGCACCATCACCCGTAACTCGCATTACTTCATCGTGGGGCATCTCTCTTCAGTGGTGAAGCCGGGTGCAGTGCGCATAGGCACATCCGGTTTCCCGGAATCGGGCTTTTACCATGCGGCTTTTGAAAACAGCGACGGCACCTATGCCGTGGTACTGCTCAACAGCACCGCCGCGGCCAGGGTGATCACCCTCGACGACGGGTCGAATCACTTCGCTTACGAGGTACCGGCCAAATCAGTGATATCTTATCGATGGAAAAAATAAACAAAAAATATGACAACATGAACACAATGAAGATAAAACAGTGGATTATCGCATGTGTGGCTTTCGTGTTCCTGCTCTCCTGTTCCAGCGATGTGCTGGAGCCTCAGCAGGAAGGGAATCCCACCATGCAGATCGAGAACCAGTTTGCCAACGTACATTTCGGGGATCTCTTGCCGTTCGAAGTGACGGTCAGTGATGAGGTGCCCCTCTCCACGCTGACTGCCATCCTCTATTACGGGGAGGAGGAGGTCTCCAGGACAATCATCCGCACCAAAGAGAACGGTTCATATACCGGTACCATCGAGGTACCCTTCATAAAGGGTACACCAGACGGCCTGGCTACGCTGGAGTTCATCCTGGTGAACACCACCATGAAGAAGGTATCCCGCACCTTTGAGGTACCGGTAAAGCTGGCTCCTTATCCATACCTCATCCTGGTGACCGCCGATGCGGCCTATCCGATGGTTCCAACCGGTCAGCCCAACGAGTACGCTGCCACCGAAGCATTCCCCTCCACCGAGCTGCCGGCCTACATCAAAACACCGGTAGTGGATGAGAAGGGACGTGAGTTACTGTTTGGCTGGGATGAAGGTGCAGCAGCCGTGGCTGAGGGGAGTAAAAACGAGATCCCCTATGTGAGCCCGGTAGGAGGAACCTACAGCGTGACATTTAACATGAGGACCTTCGAAACGGGACCCTTCTTCGAGCTGGTACTCAACGGACAGAAGATGAGCATGGTGGACAAGGACAACTACCGGATTGACATCGACCTGACTCAGGGCGAAGAGATCACCCTTGAGGGAATGACCGATTGGTGGGTTGACCCGGACTACTTCGTGATGGAGGGCGACCAACTAACCTTCCTGCCTATTAGCGGGAGGTACCGCGTGACGGCCAACCTCGTTTCAAACTGGCTGAGGGTGGAGGCTATGTCGGGTAGCAATTACGCCACCCTTCAACCGGATGGTACCGGTGCCATTTGGGTCATTGGTGACCAGGTGGGTAAACCCTCCTATACTGCCAATCATGTGGGCTGGACCCCGGCCAACGGACTCTGTATGGCTCCAGTGGGGGACAAGAAGTACCAGTTGACACTGGTGGCAGGTGAGACGGTGAACCCTGAGGAAATCAACTTCAAGTTTTTCCACCAGAAGGATTGGGGCGGTGAGTTCAGTAGCCAGAGCCTCACCACCGACAGCGATATTGTCTTCGTGGGCGACGGCAGTAACGGTCGCGACAACGGTAACCTGGGACTCGTGACCGGTACCACGCTCGAAATAGGAGCGACCTACGTCTTCACCATCGATCTCTCGGCTGGTGTGGACAATGGCGTGCTCACAGTGGTGAAGAAATAAACAAAAGACCCACTCAATTGATACGGGGACGGAGTCATACCGTTAAAAAAGAAATACTCATCGATATTTATCGATGAGTATTTCTTTTGAAAGGTGGTAGCGAGAGGGGGGCATGATCCCCCGACCTCGCGATTATGAATCGCGCGCTCTAACCAACTGAGCTATCTCGCCAACACATGTGAAAAAGGGCGTTGTCTCCCGAATTCGAGGTGCAAAAGTAGCAACTCTTTTTCAATTCTGCAACTGCAATTCGGTAAAAGTCGGGTAAATATTGTATTTTTGTTCTGCCATTGAATGGTTCACAATGATTAGCAACGAGTACAACGTGATCTATCCCGATAATTTCGAACAGAAGATTGAGTTCACAAGGGTGCGGCAATTGATCGCCGACCGCTGTCTCAGCTCACTGGGCAGGGAGAAGGTGGAGGAGATGCACTTCTCCACCTCTTTCAGCGAGATCGACGCCCTCCTGGCGCAGACCGAGGAGTTCGTGCGCATCCTTGCCGAGGAGGATGCCTTCCCGTCCGGACACTATTATGATATGCGTCCCGTGTTGCAACGTATCCGCGTGGAAGGCTCCTGGATCGACCAGAGCGCCCTGTTCGAGCTGCGCCGGTCGCTGCAGACCATCAACGGTATCATCGCTTTCCTTCGACGCGACGAGGAGAACCCTCGTTACCCAAGGCTGATGGAGCTGACAGGTGACATCGCTACCTATCCCGAGATCACGAAAAAGATAGAGATCATCCTCGATGACTTCGGCCAGGTAAAGGATCATGCTTCTGCACGGCTTGCGGAGATACGGCGTGAGCTCACCTCTGCAGCCAGCAGCATCTCCCGCAGCCTCAACGCCATCCTGCGCAAGGCACAGGCTGAGGGTTACGTGGAGAAGGATGTCTCACCCAGCATGCGCGACGGGCGGCTGGTGATACCGGTCAACCCCTCTTTCAAGCGGAAGATCAGGGGAATCGTGCACGACGAGTCAGCATCGGGCAAAACCGTCTTTATCGAGCCTGCTGAGGTGGTGGAGGCCAACAACCGCATCCGTGAGTTGGAGGGCGAGGAGCGGCGGGAGATCATCCGTATCCTGGCGGAGTTTACCGCCTGGCTGCGACCATTCCTGCCGGAGCTGCTGGCGTCCTACGAGTTCCTGGCGAAGATTGACCTGATACAGGCCAAGGCCTCTTTTGCCGGGCAGATAGGTGCCATCCGTCCATCGCTCACCGATGAACGACTGATCGACTGGGTGGAGGCGGTGCACCCATTGCTCTACCTCTCGCTCAAAAAGCAGAACCGCAGGACCGTGCCGCTCGATATCACCCTGGAGGGGGAGAACCGTATCCTGGTGATCTCGGGACCTAACGCCGGCGGCAAGTCGGTCTGCCTCAAGACGGTCGGCCTGCTGCAGTACATGCTGCAGTGCGGGTTGCTGATCCCGCTGAAAGAGAATTCAAGGGTGGGGATCTTCCACGACATTTTTATCGACATCGGCGATGAGCAGTCGATCGACAATGATCTCTCCACCTACAGCTCCCACCTGATGAACATGAAATATTTCGAGCGACACTGTAACGACGGCACGCTGCTGCTGATCGATGAGTTCGGCAGCGGTACCGAGCCCCAGATCGGGGCGGCCATCGCTGAAGCATTGCTCGACCGGTTCAACAACAGCCGCTCCTTTGGTGTCATCACCACCCACTACCAGAACCTGAAGCACTATGCCCACGAACATGAGGGGGTGGTGAATGGTGCCATGCTCTACGACCGCCACGAGATGCAACCCCTTTTTCGCCTCTCCATTGGCAACCCGGGCAGCTCTTTCGCGGTGGAGATCGCCCGTAAGATCGGCCTCCCCGAGGAGGTAATCGCACATGCCTCTGAAATCGTGGGGAGCGAGTACATCAACATGGATAAGTACCTCCTTGACATTGCCCGCGACAAGCGCTACTGGGAACGGAAACGCGAGGAGATCCGGCGCGAGCGGAAGCGACTGGAGGAGGCGGCGATGAAGTATGAGGCCGACCTGGAGGTGATTGCCCGACAGAAGAAGGAGATCCTGGCAGAAGCCAGGCAGCAGGCAGAGCAGCTCCTGGCGGAGAGCAACGTACGCATCGAGCAGACCATCCGCGAGATCAAGGAGGCGAAAGCGGAGCGGGAGGCAACACTCAGGGTACGCGGCGAGCTGAGAGGATTCCGTGAACGGGTGGGTGAAACAGGCAGCGAGGAGGCAAAAGTCGGCTCACAGAAAACCGGCACACTGCAGTCACCCCGCAAACAGGTAAAGAAGAAAGCCGTGACCCTGGCACCGAACCCTCCGCAGAAAGAGGCGCTGCCCGGAGTGGGTGATGCGGTCCGCATCAAAGGACAGAATAACGTGGGGGAGATCATGGAAGTCAATGGCAAGAGAGCGACTGTTGCCTTCGGCATGATCAAGTCGTCCCTCCCCCTGGAGAAGCTGGAGAAAGTCAGTAACAACCAGCTCAAGCGGGAGCAGAAAGCATCCAACACCCGTGACCTGATCCATGAGCGCAAGCTCACATTCAAGCAGGATATCGATGTGCGGGGAATGCGTGGCGACGAAGCGCTGCAGGCGGTGATCTACTTTATCGACGATGCCATCCAGCTGGGTGTCTCCCGCGTACGCATCCTGCACGGTACCGGTACCGGTGCGCTGCGACAGATCATTCGCGAATATCTTGCCACAGTGAATGGAGTGAGCCACTTCGCAGACGAGCATGTGCAGTTTGGAGGTGCCGGCATCACTGTCATTGACCTGGAATGAACCAAATAATCATCCCGGCAGACAAATATGTCACCCTGCCGGGTATCATCACAGCAAACGACCTTCAACAACAATAAAAAAATGTAATCATATGAGACTGGACCTGAGTTCACAAATCACGCTGGAGCGCGTGCCGAAGAAGTACTACAAACCGGAAAACGATTTTGAGGAATACACCCTCTCACGCTACGAGAAACTGCCTGTCGCAATCTATGAAGATGCGCCCGGGGCTGCAAAGGAGATAGCCAGGGAGATCATTCGCGAGATGTTGCAGAAGCAACAACAGGGAAAACCTTTTGTGCTGGGTATCAGCGGCGGTGTATCGCCGGTTCCTGTTTATGAAGAGCTGGTGAAACAACACAAAGAGGGTGGGGTCAGCTTCCGTAACCTGGTGGCTTTCAATACCTATGAATTTTACCCGGTGCTCGATTTTGCCTTCAGCAACCTGCAGATGCTGAAAGAGGTGTTCCTCGATCACATCGATATAGATCCTGCCAATATCTTCTCACCCGACGCAACGGCAGAGAAAGATCTGATAGGCGAAAAATGCGAGGAGTATGAGGAGAGCCTGAGACAGAAAGGTGGATTCGACTATCTGCTGTTGGGACTCGGCAGCAAGGGGAACGTGGGATTCAACATGCCGGGAAGTAGTCTCCACTCGCAGACCCGATTGGTGGTGCTCGATGGTGACTCGCGCAAGGATATTGCCCGTAACTTCGGATCACTCGACAAGGTGCCGGTGAGTGCCATCACCATTGGACTCTACGACATGATGAATGCCCGCAAGATTGCCCTGATAGCCTGGAATGAACAGAAAGCGGAGAGCATCCGCGACATCGTGGAGGGACCTGTGAGCGACATGGTGCCGGGATCGATCCTGCAAACCCATCCCGAGACTACCATCTATATAGACCTGGCGGCAGCTTCCAGCCTGACACGCATTAGCCGTCCCTGGCTGGTGACAAACTGCGAGTGGACCAGTAAGCTGATCCGTCGTGCCATCGTATGGCTCTGCGGCGTGGTGGACAAGCCGATCCTGAAGCTGACCAACAAGGACTACAATGACAATGGATTGAGTGAACTGATCACCCTCTACGGCTCAGCCTATAATGTCAATATCAAGATATTCAATGATCTGCAGCATACCATTACCGGATGGCCCGGTGGCAAGCCCGAAGCAGATGATACCTACCGTCCCGAGCGGGCCAGACCCTATCCCAAACGGGTGATCATTTTTAGTCCCCATCCCGATGATGATGTGATCTCCATGGGGGGTACTTTCCAGCGACTGGTGAGTCAGGGTCACGAGGTGCATGTGGCGTACCAGACCTCCGGCAACATTGCCGTGGGTGATGAGGAGGTGATCCGTTACATCTCCGTGCTGAACAGTATGCGCAAAAAGTTCACCCCCGAAAACAGGGATCTGCTGGAGAAGTATGAGAGCATTCGCAGATACCTGCTCTACGAGAAGACAAATGAAGATATTGACACACCTGATATCCTCTTCATCAAAGGCCGGATCCGACGCGAGGAGGCACGCTTGGCCGACCGCTATGTGGGACTTTCTGAGGAGAACGTTCATTTCCTCGACCTGCCATTCTACGAGACCGGCAAGGTGAAGAAAAACCCCATCAGCGAGAAAGATGTGATGATCGTGAAGGATTTCATTGAGACCATCAAACCCCATCAGATCTACGTGGCGGGCGACCTGGCCGATCCGCATGGCACGCACAAGGTGTGTCTCGATTCCATCCTTGCTGCTGTCGATCTGATGAAAGAGGAGGAGTGGTTCAAGGATTGTCGCATCTGGATGTATCGCGGTGCATGGATGGAGTGGGAGATCGATCACATCGAGATGGCCGTCCCCCTCTCTCCCGAGGAGCTGCGTCAGAAACGTAACGCAATCCTCCGCCACCAGTCGCAGATGGAGAGCGCTCCATTCCTGGGTGATGATGAGCGGCTCTTCTGGCAGCGATCGGAAGAACGTAACCGCACCACTGCCGACACCTACTGGAAGCTGGGACTGGCCTCCTACGAGGCGATAGAGGCTTTCGTGGAGTATCTCCCGGTACAGTAAACAGGGGAATGAGAACGATCAGGAGACTGCTCCCATTTAGGGGGGCAGTTTTTTTGTAACGAGCCAAGCTTTACCCGTTTATGTTGAGGGTGCCCTTCGCTGTCGCTTTTTTTATATCTGCTTTTCTGGGAAGATTTGGAAAAATGTTGTATATTGTGGCCCATATTTTAACTAGGAAGATGTCGAAAGAAAAGTTTCATATCGAATTCCTGATGGGAAACGCAACCCAAAACAGTTTATGGCGAATGATCAGTCAGATTGACGGACTCTCCGAGTGGTTCGCCGATGAGGTGCGGATGGATGAAACCGAGACGCGATACACTTTCCTCTGGGGCAAATCGTCCAACGAGGCAGAGATCATCTCCAGTAAACCACAATCGCTTATCCGCTATCATTGGCTCGATGATGAGGATCTGAATGTCTATTTCGAGTTCATCCTCCGAAAACTCGATCTTTCGGGTGAGATGACACTCGAGATTACCGACTTTGCCGAGCCGGATGAAAAGGGTGATGCCATTACGCTCTGGGAGACCCAGGTGGATCTCCTCAAAAGACGTCTCGGCGTCTGATTCACCTCGCTGCAGCAGGGGAATCTCTTTAATCATCTTTACATTTTTGAAACCACGATTCTCCGTTTGATTTTACTATCTTTGTGATCAAATCGCACAAATTCTCTTTTCTGCACGACGGATGAATAGACTTACCCACATAAAGCGGTTGTACAGGTATATCCTGACCACCTTTATCCCGCTTTTCCTGATGACCTTCGCCATCTGCCTCTTCCTGGTGCTGATGCAGTTCCTCTGGAAATATGTGGAGGATATGGTAGGCAAGGGGCTGGAAATCAACATTATCGGCGAGATGTTCCTGTATGCCGCCCTCAACCTGATCCCCCTGGCACTCCCTCTTGCCATCCTTTTGGCATCTCTCATGGTCTTTGGGAACATGGGTGAAAACCTGGAGCTGCTCGCCATCAAATCGGCAGGCATACCCCTGCTCAGGACCATGAAGCCTCTCATCATCCTCATCACCTTCATCAGCGTGGGCGCTTTCTTCTTCCAGAACAACGCCATCCCCACCATACAGACCAAGTTCTACTCACTGTTGATCTCCATCAGACAGGCATCACCCGAGCTGGATGTGCCGGAGGGGGTCTTTTATAAAGAGATCGATGGCTATAACCTCTACGTGGGCAGGAAAGATCAGAAAACAGGAATGCTGTACAACGTGCTGATCTATGACGTGGCCAGCGGATTCAACAACATGGCGGTAATCATCTGCGATTCAGCAGAGATGAGCATGACCGAAGACAAGACCATGCTCATCTTCACCATGTATAGCGGACAACAGTTTCAGAATTTTACCCAGGGGGCATCATCCCGCAATCGTGCGGACTTCGTTCCCTATGCCCGGGAGAACTTCGACACCAAGACCATGATGATCGCCTACGATGCCAACTTCAACCGGATGGGCGAGGAGGCGATCGAAGGGAGCTCCACCAGTAATTATGTCTCTAAGAACCTGTCGCAACTGACCTCTTCAATCGACTCCATGTCGGTGATCCTCGACAGTGTAAACCAGGTGGACAGAAAGCTGATGAAAAACTACTCCCATCTCTCATTCCGGAACAGCTATCCCCCGGATCAGAAAGATTCACTGATCATGGCCGTTCGCACCGGAAAAGTGGAGGTGGAGGTGCCAAGACCCGACACCCTGCTCCAGTCGATGGATCTGAACAAACGGTCATCCATCCTGCAAAGCGCGTTTCAAAAAGCGGAGAACAACAGCAACGAGTTTCTGTTCCGCTCACTTAACAAGACCACCACACAGAAAACAATCAACCGTCACTGGGTGGAGTGGCACCGTAAATTCACCATCCCTTTCACCTGCCTTATCTTCTTCTTTATTGGAGCGCCCCTGGGATCCATCGTGCGCAAGGGCGGTTTGGGGACCCCCATTGTGATCTCGGTGATCCTCTTCATCATCTACTACATCGTGGACAACGTGGGCTACAAGATGACCCGTGATGGCGTTTGGGTACACTGGTTCGGCATGTGGTTCAGCTCGTTCATCCTGCTGCCCATTGGCGTGTTTCTTACCTACAAGGCGATGAACGATTCGGTGATCATGAATGCCGATACCTATACACAGTTCTTACGGCGCCTCCTCTTCATCCGCGAGAAACGCTCCTATCCGGTCAAGAACGTGGTGATCGACCAGCCTGATTACCCGGTCATCATCGGGATGCTGGGCGAGATTGCAGCGGATGTGAACCATATACTGGAGAAATACAATGGTTTCACCTACAGGGATTATTGGATCAATGATGGCTATGAACAGGCGTTGCGTGCACTCAAGAGCAAGATAGAGATCACGCTCACCCAGGTCTCCAATGCACATGACCTCGACATTCTGGCCAAGGCGGAGGAGTTCCCCGTGCTGATCAGCAACGTGCGGATCTTCAGACCCGGCTCGCTGCCGGCACGAATGGCGATGGTGCTTTTCCCGGTCGGCATCCTGCTGCGGCTGCTCTCCTATCCGTTTGAAATGAGGATCAGGAACGACCTGAGAAGTATTGCCCGGCACAGCGAAGAGCTGGCTGGGATCATCCTGAAAGATCATCCCTCCCTGGAGGTAAAAATCGCTCAAAATCAATTCATATAAAATGGAAGAAAAAATTATTTTAAACACGATTGAGGAAGCCATCGAAGAGATTCGTAAGGGCAACTTCATCATTGTGGTGGACGATGAGGACAGAGAGAACGAGGGTGACCTGGTGATCGCTGCCGAATGCATCACTCCTGAAAAGATCAACTTCATGGAGACGCATGCTCGTGGTCTGATCTGCGCACCAATCACCCGCGAGCGGGCTGAGGAGCTCGATCTCCCCATGATGGTGTCACATAACACCTCCATTCACTCAACGCCTTTCACGGTTTCCATCGACCTGCTCACACATGGATGCACCACCGGCATCTCAGCATACGACCGGGCACAGACCATCCTGGCGCTCACCCGCAAGGAGACGGCACCCGAGGATTTTGGCCGTCCCGGTCACATCTTCCCGCTAAGGGCTCAGACAAAAGGGGTGCTGCGCCGGGCGGGACATACCGAGGCCGCCATCGATTTTGCACGACTGGCAGGTCTCTACCCGGCGGGGGCCCTCGCAGAGATAAAGAAAGAGGATGGCTCCATGGCACGACTGCCTGAACTGATGGAGATGGCCCGCAACTTCAATCTGAAGATTGTCTCGGTGGCCGACCTGATCAAGTACCGCCTCAAGAGCGAGTCACTGATCGAGCGGGGTGAGTCGGTGCACCTGCCTACCGTCTATGGCGACTTCCGCATGGTGGCTTTTCAGCAGATATCGACCGGACAGGAACATGTGGCCCTGATCAAGGGGGAGTGGGGCGACGGGGAACCACTGCTGGTGCGGGTGCACTCCTCCTGCATGACCGGCGACATCTTCGGATCGATGCGCTGCGAGTGCGGTGAACAGCTGCACAAGGCCCTTCAGCTGATCGAGAAAGAGGGCAAAGGGGTGCTGGTATATCTCAACCAGGAGGGCCGTGGAATTGGTTTGATGGCCAAGGCGGCGGCCTACAAGCTGCAGGAGCAGGGCTACGACACCGTCGATGCCAACCTGCATCTCGGCTACCAGGCTGACGAGCGTGACTACGGCGTGGGAGCGCAGATCCTCCGCAGCCTGGGGGTTAGCAAGATGCGGTTGATGACCAACAACCCCACCAAACGAATCGGCCTGGAGGCCTATGGCCTGGAGGTGGTGGAAAATGTGCCGCTGGAGATCGAACCCAATTCTTACAACCATTTCTACATGGAGACCAAGAAGAAGCGGATGGGTCACCAGTTGAAAAGCATCAAATAGCAAAAACGTGATGAGAACGCCGCTCATCACCCCTTTCCGGCGGCGGAGTGAGAGACATGAGAGGAACAGGATATGGAGTTGCTTTATCTTCTGATCGGTTTTGTGGCGGGAGGCCTGATTGCCTGGGTCATGGCCACGCTCTTTACGCGGACGAAAATGATCCCGAAAGGCGACCATGATCTGCTTGAAGAGAAGAACCAGGCGCTGCACCGCTCCCTGGCGACCGTCACCGCCGAGAACAGGGCTATGATGGAGAAGCTGGAGAACCAGAAGAGTGAGATCGCGGCCCTGCACAAGCAGTTCAACCTCGAGTTCGAACAGATTGCCAGCAGGATCATGGAGGAGAAAAGTGAACGGTTCACCCGCCAGAACAGAGAGAACATCGACACCATCCTGAAGCCGCTGGAGGAGAACATCGACCGCTTTCGCAGAAAGGTGGAGGAGGTATATGTCACCGAGGCCAAGGAGCGCTTTTCGCTGGGTGAGGAGGTGAAGAAACTGCGGGAACTGAACGATCGGCTCAGCACCGAGGCGGTCAACCTGACCAATGCCCTGAAAGGCAACAGCAAGACGCAGGGCGACTGGGGACAGATGATCCTGGAGAACATCCTGGAACGCTCCGGGCTGGTAAAGGGACGCGAGTATTTCGTGCAGGAGTTCCTGCGCGATACCGACGGCAACACCCTCACCAATGAGCAGGGCAGTCGCATGCAGCCCGATGTGATCATCGCCTACCCTGACGAGCGGCGGGTGATCATCGACGCCAAGGTGTCGCTCACCGCCTACACCAACTATGTAGGCAGCAACGACCCGGAAGAGCAGCAGCGGCTGATCGCCGACCACCTTCGCTCCGTGCGGCGGCACATCGATGAGCTGAGTCGCAAGAGCTACCAGGAGTACGCACAGTCACTCGACTTTGTGATGATGTTCATCCCCAATGAGCCGGCCTACCTGCTGGCATTGCAGCATGAGGAGTCGCTCTGGCAGTATGCCTATGAGAGGAAGATCCTGCTGATCAGTCCCACCAACCTGATCGCCGCCCTCAAGCTGATTTCCGATCTCTGGAAACGGGAGTACCAGAACCGCAACGCCATCGAGATCGCCGAACGGGGTGCCGCTCTCTACGACAAGCTGGTCAACTTTGTCAGCTCCCTCACCGAGATCGACCTCCACCTCGACCGGGCACGCCGCAGCTACGACAGCGCCTATGGACAGCTCAAGTCGGGGAAGGGAAACCTGATCGGACAGGCGGAGAAGCTCCGCGAGCTGGGCGTCAAGGCGAAGAAATCACTCCCTTCCTCGCTTACCGACGAAGCAGACGAACTATAAACAGGAAAAGCTGAAAAATAGAAACAAAGGCTGATCGCTAATAACTATTCATAATGAAATAACCATGTACGGAAAAATGCAACAACACCTGCAGGCAGAATTGAAAGCAATTGAGGAGGCAGGTCTTTACAAACGTGAACGAATCATCGTCACCCCTCAGCGGGCGAAGATCAGGGTACAATCGGGACAGGAGGTGCTCAACTTCTGTGCCAACAACTACCTGGGACTCTCTGATCACCCGCGACTGATCAACGCGGCAACCAATGCGCTCAAAGAACGCGGCTACGGCATGTCGTCGGTACGTTTCATCTGCGGTACGCAGGACTACCATAAAGAACTGGAGCGAACCATCAGTCAATTCTTCGGTACCGACGATGCCATCCTTTATGCCGCCTGTTTCGATGCCAACGGCGGCCTCTTCGAACCGCTCTTCACGGAGGAGGATGCCATCATCTCCGATGCACTCAACCACGCCTCCATCATCGATGGGGTACGGCTCTGCAAGGCAAAGCGCTACCGCTATCTCAACGCCGACATGAACGACCTGGAGGAGAAGCTGAAGGAGGCTCAGTCAGAGCGCTTTCGCATCATTGCTACCGATGGGGTTTTCTCCATGGATGGCAATGTGGCACCGCTCGACCGTATCATGAAGCTGGCCGGGCAGTACGACGCACTGGTGATGGTGGACGAGAGCCACTCCGCGGGCGTGGTGGGCAAGACCGGCAAGGGGGTGACCGAGCTCTACAACATGATGGGTAAGGTGGATATCATCACCGGCACCCTGGGCAAGGCTTTCGGCGGTGCCATTGGTGGCTTCACCACCGGGCGACAGGAGATCATCGACATGTTGCGGCAGCGCTCCCGTCCCTACCTCTTTTCCAACTCCATCCCGCCCCTGGTGGCGGCGGCAGGCATTGAGGCATTTCATCTGCTGCAGGAGTCGAACGAGCTGCAGGAGAGGCTGCATGAGCATGTGGACTATTTCGTGGACCGCATGAAGGATGCCGGCTTCGACATCAAGCCCACACAGTCGGCCATCTGCGCTGTGATGCTTTATGATGCCAGGCTGTCGCAACAGGTTGCCGCCGAACTGCTGGAGGAGGGGATCTATGTCACCGGCTTCTACTACCCCGTGGTGCCGAAAGAGCAGGCCCGTATCAGGGTACAGCTCTCCGCTGGCCATACCCGTGACCACCTCGACAAAGCCATCGCCGCTTTCACCAAGGTAGGCAAAAAATATGGAATCATCTAACAACCCCAACCGCTGTCCGCTGACTCCTTCAGCTCAAAAAGCTGATCACTGCAAGCTGACCGCTGAAAGCTCAAAATTATGAAAGCACTGGTAAAATTGCGTCCGGAGAAAGGTATCTGGATGGAAGAGGTTCCCGTTCCCTCCATCGGGGTGAATGACGTACTCATCAAAATTAAAAAGACATCGATCTGTGGCACCGATCTGCACATCTACAAGTGGGACGACTGGTCGCAGCGAACCATCAGGACACCCATGACCATCGGTCACGAGTACGTGGGTGAGATTGTGGATATGGGCAGTGGGGTGGAGAACCTGAAAGTGGGCGACCGTGTAACGGGCGAGGGACACATCGCCTGCGGACACTGTCGCAACTGTCGCCGCGGCAAACTCCACGTTTGCGAGAACAGCATCGGGGTGGGAGTAAACCGGGATGGTGCCTTTGCTGAATATCTCTCCCTGCCGGCAGCCAACGTGGTGAAGCTCGACCCGCGTATTCCCGATGAGATCGCCTCCATCATGGACCCCTTTGGTAATGCCACCCATACCGCTCTCTCTTTCCCGCTGATTGCAGAGGATGTGCTGATCACAGGGGCGGGACTGATCGGCAGCATGGCCACCGCTATCTGTCGCTTTGCCGGCGCACGTTACATCGTGGTGAGCGACCTGAGTGACTACCGTCTCGGGATCGCCCGCAAGATGGGAGCCACCCTCACCGTGAACCCCTCGAAAGGAGAGACCATAGCCCAGGCAGTGCAGAAGCTGGGCATGCGCGGTTTCGATGTGGGATTGGAGATGTCTGGTTCACCGGCAGGCTTCCGCGAGATGATCGATAACATGTACAACGGCTCCAAGATCTCACTGCTGGGTCTCCTGCCCAACAATACCACGGTGGACTGGAACGAGATCATCTTCAAGGCACTCACGCTGAAAGGAATTTACGGGCGGGAGATGTGGGAGACCTGGTATCAGATGGAACAGATGATCATCTCCGGCATCGACCTGACCCCCATCATCACTCACCGTTTCCATGTGGATGACTACCAGCAGGGGTTTGATGTGATGGAGAGCGGTTTGTGTGGCAAGGTGATCCTTAGCTGGTAGTGAAAATAAATATTTTAAT
>WOYT01000136.1 GCA_011620695.1 Proteiniphilum sp. | reverse complement strand
CTACGATGAGTTGTTCTTTGATGCTTTCCGGGATATCGGCTCTTTCGGGTATGTGCAGCATCTTGCCGCTCATGGTAGCCTTGTCCCATTCCAGCCAGGGGTATTTGCTGTGATTGAACCCTGCCAGTGCATTGGTCACCACCTCCATCGATTTTGATTTTTCGCGAACAGCCACCACATCACCGGGTTTCACGGTGTAAGAGGGGATGTTGAGCACCTTACCGTTTACCGTGATGTGACGGTGTGTCACCAGCTGACGGGCAGCGGCACGAGTGGGAGCGATGCCAAAGCGGAACACCACATTGTCGAGACGCGATTCCAGCAACTGAAGCAGCACCTCACCGGTGATGCCGCGGCTGCGGGCTGCTCTGTCGAAAGTCAGACGGAACTGTTTCTCCAGCAGACCGTAGGTGTATTTGGCACGCTGCTTTTCGCGCAGCTGGATGCCATACTCCGATGTCTTTCTTCTGCGTGAGTTGCCATGTTGTCCCGGGGGGTAATTCTTCTTTGCGAGCACCTTGTCGGGACCGAAAATGGGTTCGCCGAACTTGCGGGCGATCTTTGATTTTGGACCTATATATCTTGCCATTGTTAGAATTTTAAACTTTACTGAAGCCTAAACTGTGCAGCCGCGATTACAGAGAAGTTGTGGTGTAATCAATTTCACAGCTCAAGTTTCGTTGTAAATGAAACTGAATTGATTGATTATACTTTTCTTTGTTTCGGGGGGCGACATCCGTTGTGGGGCAGCGGTGTCACGTCAACGATCTCCATCACCTCGATGCCAGCTCCGTGAATGGTGCGGATAGCTGACTCACGACCGTTACCCGGTCCTTTCACGTATGCTTTCACCTTACGCAATCCCAGATCGTATGCTACTTTTGCACAGTCCTGTGCTACCATCTGCGCTGCGTAGGGTGTGTTCTTCTTAGAACTTCTGAATCCCATCTTGCCGGCCGATGACCAGCTGATCACCTCACCGTTCTCGTTGGTGATGGAAACAATGATGTTGTTGAATGAGGATGAGATATGAGCCTGTCCCTGAGCGCTCACTTTTACATTTCTCTTTTTTGCTGCAACTGTTCTTTTTGCCATGTTACCTGTTATTATTTAGTAGCTTTTTTCTTGTTCGCAACCGTTTTCTTCCTTCCCTTGCGGGTACGGGCGTTGTTCTTGGTGCTCTGTCCGCGCACGGGCAGGCCTATGCGATGACGAATGCCGCGGTAGCAACCGATATCCATCAGTCGCTTGATGTTCAGCTGCACCTCTGAGCGCAGATCGCCCTCCACTTTGAATTCGTTGCCGATGATCTCACGGATGCGTGCTGCCTGTTCGTCGGTCCAGTCTTTCACTTTGATGTTCTTGTCAACTTCTGCTTTCTCCAGGATGGTGTTCGCGGCGCTGCGGCCAATCCCATAGATATAGGTGAGGGCAATTTCACCCCTCTTGTTCTGCGGCAGATCGACACCTACAATTCTTATTGCCATATATGTTTCTTGTTATTTGATTACCAATGATAAATCTTATCCCTGACGTAGCTTGAACTTGGGATTCTTTTTGTTGATGACATACAAACGGCCTTTGCGTCTTACGATCTTGCAGTCTGGCGTACGTTTCTTGAGTGATGCTCTTACTTTCATATCTTTTATTTTTATTTTTTTTGCTCGTTTATTATCGCTTCAGCTTAAAGCTTACAGCTTACTTATACCTGAATGAAATTCTTCCTTTTGAGAGATCGTAGGGCGACATCTCCACCCGAACCCTGTCGCCGGGGAGGATGCGGATGTAGTGCATGCGCATCTTACCCGAGATATGGGCGGTTATTTCGTGTCCGTTCTCCAGTTCTACGCGGAACATGGCATTCGACAATGCTTCTATAATTGTTCCGTCCTGTTCTATTGCTGCCTGTTTTGCCATTCAATCAATGCCCTTTGTTAGTTGTTGCTTTCAAGAATAAACTCAAATGTGGATAAAATATCCGCTTTCCCGTTCCGGATGGCAATGGTGTGCTCGAAATGGGCCGATGGCTTGCGATCCTTGGTCCGCACGGTCCACCCGTCATTCTCGAAGACCACCTTACGGCCTCCCATGTTGATCATCGGCTCAATGGCGATGCACATGCCGTTTTGTAGCAGCGGACCGGTGCCGCGACGCCCGTAGTTGGGTACCTCGGGTGCCTCATGCATCTGCTTCCCGATGCCGTGGCCCACCAGTTCGCGCACCACGCCGTAGCCGTGCGACTCGCAGTAGCTCTGAATCGCCGCGGCGATGTCACCAATACGGTTATCCTCACGTGCCTGTTCTATCCCTTTGTAGAGCGCCTCACGGGTGACGCGGAGCAGTTGTTTCACCTCCTCCTTCACCTCTCCCACACAGAAGGTGTAGGCTGAGTCGCCACAAAAGCCGCGCAGGTTCGTGCCGCAATCGATCGATATCACATCCCCCTCTTCAAGAGGCTTGTTATTGGGAATGCCATGTACCACGTTCTCATTGACCGAGGTACAGATCGCGTTGGGGAAACCGCCATATCCCAGGAAAGTGGGGTAAGCACCATGATCACGAATGAAAGTCTCGGCGATGCGATCGAGCTGCAACGTGGTGACACCGGGCCGGATGTGGCGGGAGAGCTCCCCGAGCGTCATCCCCACCAGCCTGTTCGCGTCACGCATGAACTCGATCTCTTCGTCGGTCTTCAGTATGATTCTGTTGCTATCCATTCTTTATCCTTCAATCTTTACTCTTTGAACATCAATAAGCGGCAATTGAACCTGTCCGGCCCTTGATCTTGGCCCCCGATTTGAGGAAGCCGTCGTAATGACGCATCAACAGATGACTCTCGATCTGCTGGAGCGTGTCCAGCACAACACCCACGAGGATCAGCAGCGATGTACCACCGAAGAACTGTGCAAACTGGGAGTTAATGCCCATCAGTCCCGCAAAAGCGGGCAGGATGGCCACGATCGCCAGGAAGATAGAGCCGGGGAGTGTGATCCTCGACATGATGGTGTCGATATATTCAGCCGTACGCTTGCCTGGTTTCACACCGGGGATGAAGCCGTTGTTGCGCTTCAGGTCTTCAGCCATCTGCACCGGGTTCACCGTGATCGCCGTATAGAAGTAGGTGAAAGCGATGATCAGCAAGGCAAAGATGAAGTTATACCAAAAGCTGGTGAAATCCATCAGCGATACCCAGAAACCACCTCCCTCACCGGCGGAGAACCGTGCAATAGTGATGGGGATGAACATGATCGCCTGCGCGAAGATGATCGGCATCACGTTGGCCGCATTCACCTTCAACGGGATATACTGTCTCACACCACCGTACTGCTTGTTACCCACGATGCGCTTGGCATACTGCACCGGTACCTTACGTACACCCTGTACCAGCATGATCGCCGCGGCAGTCACTGCCACCAGGAAGAGGAGCTCAAGCAACAGGAGGATCAATCCTCCCGGGGCGTTGATCAACCGGTCATATTCGGCAACCAGTGCATGCGGAAGTCGTGCGATGATACCAATCAGGATGATGAAGGAGATACCGTTACCGACACCCTTGTCGGTGATCCGTTCACCCAGCCAGAGCACGAACATGCTCCCACCGGCCAGGATCACTGTAGAAGGCAATACCCAGTCCCAGAAACCACCGGGAATGGCACCACCCACAGCTCCATAGAGGTAGGCAGGTCCCTGCACCAACAGAATGGCCACCGTCAGGTAGCGAGTGTACTGGTTAATCTTGGTATGCCCACTCTCACCCTCGCGCTGCATCTTCTGGAAAGCAGGCACGGCAATGCCGAGCAGCTGCATGACGATGGAGGCGGAGATGTAGGGCATGATGCCCAGGGCAAAGATTGAAGCATTGGCAAAAGCACCTCCCGAGAACATGTCGAGAAGGCTCAGCAGACCAGTGCTGGCATTTGACTGCAGAGCCACAAGCTGTTCAGGATTGATCCCGGGCAATACCACGAACGATCCGAACCGGTAGATGGCGATAAAACCAATGGTGATGAGAATCCTCTGACGGAGGTCTTCTATCTTCCATATGTTACTAACTGTTTGTACAAATCCCATTTTGTCATAGTTTTACAGCGGTTCCACCTGCAGAGATAATGGCCTCCTCAGCTGTCTTGGAGAAAGCGTGTGCTTCCACCTCCAGCTTGGCCGTCAGGGTACCTCTTCCGAGAATTTTCACCAGGTGCTTGGGCGAGATCAATCCGGCACCAATCAGCACCTCGGGATTGATCCTGGTAACCTTCTGCGCATCTGCCAGCTCCTGAAGCGTCTCCAGGTTGATGGCCCTGTACTCAGTACGTTTCAGCGGCTTGAACCCGAACTTGGGCAGACGGCGTTGCAACGGCATCTGACCCCCTTCGAAGCCCACTTTCTTCGAGTAACCTGATCTGGATTTCTGTCCCTTATGTCCTCTGGTTGAAGTACCTCCCTTACCCGATCCTTGACCGCGTCCAATTCGCTTGCGCGATGTGGTGGCTCCTTCAGCCGGTTTTAAATTCGATAAATTCATTGTCAATATCTTTTTTATCGTTTGTAACTCATTTATTCTACTACCGTTACCAGGTGGTTCACCTTGCGGATCAAACCCCTGATTGCAGGAGTATCTTCATGTTCCACCACACGGTGCATCTTGGTCAGTCCCAAAGCATCCAACGTCCTTTTCTGATCTTTAGGAGCTCCGATTCTGCTTTTTGTCTGTTTTATTTTGATTGTAGCCATTTCAGATTCCTTCTTTAATGTCCGTTAAATACTTTTTCCATGCTGATGCCTCTGTTCTGGGCAACGGTATAGGGATCTCTCAGTTCGGTCAGCGCCTCGATGGTGGCTTTCACCAGGTTGTGCGGGTTGGAGGAGCCTTTAGACTTGGCCAGCACGTCGGTGATACCCACGCTCTCCAGTACGGCACGCATGGCACCACCCGCTTTCACGCCGGTACCGGTCACGGCCGGCTTGAGGAACACCTGTGCTCCGCCAAAACGGGCTACCTGCTCGTGGGGAATGGTACCCTTATATACCGGCACCTTCACCAGGTTCTTCTTGGCCGCTTCCACCCCCTTGGCGATAGCGGTGGTCACTTCACCCGCCTTGCCGAGGCCCCAGCCTACGATGCCGTCCTCGTTGCCCACCACCACGATGGCGGCAAAGGTGAAGGTACGACCTCCCTTGGTCACCTTGGTGGTACGATTAATAGCCACTAAACGGTCCTTTAATTCAATATCATTGGTCGATTTAACCTTGTTGTTCATTCCTGCCATAATCGTTAAAATTTAAGGCCACCTTTGCGGGCAGCATCAGCCAGTTCTTTAATACGTCCGTGATAAAGGTAGCCATTACGGTCGAAAGCGACCTTCTCAACACCTGCTTCCAGGGCATTCTTGGCTACCATCTCTCCTACTCTTGCTGCCTGCTCCCTCTTGGGAAGCTTTTCTTCAATCTTCAGGGAAGAAGCTGCAGCAAGGGTGCGACCGGTGAGGTCATCAATCACCTGTGCATATATCTGTTTGTTGCTCCTGAACACGGTCAGACGCGGACACTCTGCGGTGCCGCTGATCTTTCCGCGCACACGGGCTTTTATCTTCAATCTTCTTTCGTTCTTTGTAATCATTGCAATGTCGGTTTACCTGAATTATTTACCTGCTGTCTTACCCGATTTGCGGCGGAGCTGCTCACCCACGAACTTGATACCCTTGCCCTTATACGGCTCCGGTTTGCGGAATGAACGGATCTTGGCACACACCTGTCCGAGCAGCTGCTTATCACAAGACTCCAGCAAAATAAGCGGGTTTTTGTTTCTCTCCATCTTGGTCTCCACCTTGATCTCCGGCGGTAATTGCAGGAAGATGCTGTGGGTATAACCAAGCGATAACTCCAGAACCTGACCGTTGTTGGACACACGGTAACCAACACCTACCAGCTCCAGCTCTTTACGGAATCCTTCCGACACGCCAATGACCATGTTGTTCAACAGGGAACGGTAAAGGCCATGCTTGGCACGGTTTTCTTTCTCGTCATTGGGTCGTTCCACGGTGAGCACACCATTGTTGACCGACACTTTCATGTTTGGGTTTACCTGCTGCTGCAATTCTCCCTTGGGTCCTTTCAGCGTCACTACATTGTTCTCTCCCACTGTGACGGCCACGCCCGCGGGAAGGGTGATGGGTAATTTTCCTATTCTTGACATATTGCTCTCTCCTTCAAATTAATATACGTAACACAATACTTCACCACCCACTTTCTGTTCGCGGGCTTCCTTGTCTGTCATCACTCCGTTTGAAGTAGATAATATGGCAATACCCAA
>WOYT01000034.1 GCA_011620695.1 Proteiniphilum sp. | reverse complement strand
CAGGTTGAATGATGGAAGGGTGGATTGGGAGACAACAATTTTCATGGGTGCAAAATTACAAATAATGTTCCGAACAGTAACGCAAATTCAGGTTGCCTCAATGGCAATCCACAGATTGACTACCGGTTACCGGTTCAAATCATTACTTTGCGATTACCAGGAACCGGGTCTCCCAAGGGTCAAGTGTCAATCCTGTTGTAATATATCCTTTATCCATCACCTCTGCCGGCAGATCGGCAACCTGTCCGGTCATCGCATCCCAAACCTGCAGGATTCCAGTCCCGGCAAGCGTAACACTCAGTTCCTGAGGTTCATCTCCCTCGTTGAAGACAAAATATAAATCAGCATCTTTCCAACTGCGATGGGTATATTTGACAGCAGGAGCTGGACGGTCAAGCTGAAAATCAGATTTACCCAACGCATCCAACACTCGTGGTGTCAGCTTGCCGGATGGCTCTTCAATATCCCAGTGGAAAGGTATCCGTTCAGCATTGCGAAAATTGTCATTCACAGAGAGAATTGAATCATTACCGAAGGAAATCACTTTTCCTCCCCCCTTCTGGAAAGCTTTTAGCCGGTCAATTGCCCCTGATGAGAGAGCGGTGAGTGGTGGGATGATGATTGTGGAGTAGGATTGTCCGCTTTTGTTGATGAAACCACCATCCCGAAGTGTCATCAGTGACTCTATCGCCTCTTCATCTATCAGATCGAAATCATATTGAGAATCGAGCAGTTGCTGCATGATACTGCCGGCACAGCTGTCCACAGCATGATCGCCCAGCCAGATGCTGGATACGGGATAGAGGAGTGCCAGCTTCGCCGCCGGTCTACCTTGAGAGAGAAGATAACAGGCCCGATGAATATACTTTGCCACCTCAGGAAATCGCTCATCCTCCAGCCACCCTCTCATTCCGGACTGACCTCTGCTGGAAGCGGGAACAAACATCACCTCCACCATGTTGATTCCTCTTACAAGTTGTTGATCCAGAATCCATTTTGCCTGGTACAGATCAGGACGTGGCATATATGCAGCAAAGCTTTCGGTGAAAGATCTGGGTTGACCATTCACGTGAGCCGCAGAAGAGGCATATTTGGGGAAAAGGGGATTGACCTCTCCGGGCCAAATCTGGTGCCAGATGACATCAACTCCCGGCATCTGAACCGGACGGAAGTTTCGAAAGAGATCCCCTTCCGAGCGTATCAGCTTGATCATATCATCCTCATGGTTGAGGTGGACCAGGTAGTCCATGTTGTGAGTCGCACACCAGTCGGCCTGCACCTTAAAGAAGTGATCTGAAAACAATGCCGACCAGACATCCCAGTAGTCGGCTTTCACTCGGCGCAATTCATCCGTGAGCTGCTCAGCGAAGAGGGCGGCCACATAAGGCTGAATATCGTACCCCTTTCGTTCTCTGAATATTTCAAAGAGGGACGGAGTCCATGGCAATCCCCTGATGGAGTAATCCGGCTCATCGCCGCGAAAACCGAGGATGGTCTTTCCAAACTCATCTCCCACATATTTTTTGTACTCCTCATGCGTGAACTCGATAAATTTTCCGGTTGCAGCAGCATCCAGGTAATCAATCAACCCATGCGAGGAATCTTTTCCCCTGGTGGGATTATTGACTGAACGGGTGGGTGATGATCGCGATATATGCTTGGCCATCAGGATGGTCCACTCACCCTCCGGTGCTTTCCAGTTGAGCGAACCCTCCTTGATCTCCAGCAGTTCTATCAGATTCTTCTCCTTGTTGTAGGCTACTGCGCTCACCACCTCTTCCGGCAAGGTGAGGGAGATGGTCTCATCACCTTTCAGTAGGATCAGACTATCGCAGGGAACCAATATTTTCATTCCCAACTCCGGCACTTTGTCGGCGATTATCCCTCCTGCAAAGCCACTCGGATATTTCCCCTCATCCACCAGGTAGATCCGCATATCCCTCTCTTTTGCCAGTTGCACTGCTGTATCAACCTTCCTGAACCATCCCTCAGAGAGATAGGAGACACCCATTTCATAACCTGCTTCCAGTGTGACAATATGCACGTTGTTTGCCCGAAACTGATCCATATCGCGGGCCATTACCTCTTCCGTCACGTTTCCGTCCCATCCCCAGTAGAAAGAAAGGGAATATTCTACAGGAGGATCTAAAAACTTCCCCAACACATCGGATGTCGAGGGATTACTGATCTTCCCATTTTTCTCACCGGCAGCTCCTCCGCATGAGGAGAGCATAAACAAAAAAAAGATCAGAGGAAGTATGAAAAGAGAAACATTGTTTTTCATTTTGTTGACAATTAGGATATTGAGGATTTTTCATGTATGATAATATCAATCTGAGGGAAAAGCGTTGCAATCCTCTCTGCCTGTTTCATTTTTCGGATATGTTCCGTCTAATTACAGGTTCGCCCTCTTCAGTTTGAATTTCCAGACCGGAGAGATCCAAGTTTCTTACATTATCCACTTTCAGACCTCTCACAGCCTTGATATGGCAGTTTTCAAAGGTCACATTCTCTATTGGGCTGTCGGGTAAGCCGTGAATAAACCCAACATCTTTCACTGTCCCGCTGACATTGATGATACGCACGTTGCGCACAACAGGTAGAGGATCTGAAGGTGATTTAAGTGGAGGTACCATGCGCCACTCCATGTTGAACTCAAATGCTTGCCGCGTTCCTCTCAATTGGATATCGCGATAGGTAATATTCTCTACCATTCCACCCCGGCTGGGTTGGGACTTAAAACGTATGGGAGCCCAGTTGTCCGCCTCCATGATGCAATCGGTGATGGTGACATTGCGAATACCGCCCGACATCTCGCTTCCCATTGCCACACCGCCATGACCATACCTGAAGATGGAGTGTTCAACCAGAATATTCTCAGCCGGTCTGTTCACGCGCCGGCCATCCTCATCTTTTCCGGATTTAATTGAGATGCAGTCATCATTCACATCGATATCGACATATGAGATATGCACCTCATCACTGGAATCAATGTCGATGCCGTCAGAACTGGGGATATAATGTTCCGCACGTATTACAAGGTCACGGATATCTATCCGGTCACTGTATAGAACAAAGAGACCCCAGCTCGATTGGTTGAGCAGATGCAGATCCTGCACAACCACGTTGCTACAGTTCTGTATGGCAATCAGTCGCGGACGGGCATAACCTGGTAGTTCCACCTCCCTGAATTCATATGCGGGCGAAGCTTTATCAGGTACCAATCCACCATCGGGACCAAGCTGGGGAGAGCCCTCCCGTATCGGGCCCACATGTGGGGGAGTGGCCGTCACACGCTCATCGGCTCTTTCGGTACCTGATTGGTTACGTGACCCTCTGTGAGCGAACCATACATCACCCGATCCATCCAGCGTGCCTTTGCCGCTGAGGCGGAAGCCATCCATATCAAAAGCATTGATCAGCGCGCTGATCCAGATGCGCTCTTCCCCCTCCCATCTAGTTCGCACCAATTTGTAGTCAGACAAATTGGTAGTGCCTTTCAGCACTCCACCGGCTGCAATCTCCAGGTTCACACCCTGTTTCAGGAAGATGGCCCCGGTGAGAAACGTATCCGCGGGCACCAGTACCGTGCCACCGCCATCATCGGCGCACTTGTCGATGGTAGCCTGAATGGACTCGGTATTGACAGTCAAAGGGGAGGCGATGGCACCAAAATCGGTAATATTGTAGTACCTTCCTTTCCCACTCTCACAGGTACCAGCTCCGCAAAGCATCAGGATGAGGGTAAGGAGCAACAATGCCGGTCTGGCATCCCTGCGGTTTCCTCCCGATCGCTTTTCATCACAGATCATCCTTCTCATGGCATATTGCTGGTTTTAAAACTTATTACTTCAATTGTAATTCATTTCCATCTTGGAAAAGTCGATAAATCTATCGAGCGAGTTGATCAGCGGCTCCTTAGCATTTGCCGATGATATCCAGTAGCTGATATATCTTGCCGGTTTTGAGATAAAGAGATGCTGGTTACCATCGTCCATCTTCTGAGAATAATCATCCGGGTTCAGGAAAATCGCTGCACCAAGTTCCACTTTCTCGGCTGCCACATCCTCCGGATGCAATCCCCAGGTGAAAATGCAATCCTCTTCTACCACCACCTGCTCTCCAGGGTGATAGTTGATACCGGTCACAAACGCCACCGCTTCATCAGAAAGTGCAAAAGCCTCCACCTTGGCTTTTCTGAAACCAGAATAGACGGTAACTCTGACAAGGATATCCACTTTGCCGTTGCGATAGGGCACATCTTCCGACAACATCTCCATAAAAGAGACCGTACCCTCTTTCACCACCCTTGCCGATCGGTTCGAAACGGGGTGTAGAGGCACAACCTTCTCACCATCCCATAAACGAATACCTCCCAGACCGACGGTAGGTCCAACCTTATAATAATCGGCACCTTTCCCTTGCATCTGTTGTTCCGGTGTGGGGTACCACCTGTATTGGGATAGTTCTAGTCCCCGGTTGGCTTTTGAATAAACATCAATGGCTGCTTTTTGGTCGAAATAGAGCCGCAGTCCGATCCACTCGTTCTCTATTGCAGGGCCATGATGTCCCAGTGCGGAGTAGAGATCGCCCGATTCTGATGAGACATGATCGAGGTAACGGGTACTGTCGCTGCGCAAAAAGAGGCTTACATCTGTCATGTTCTGTGCTGTGAGCATACTTCCCTGCAAGAGCAAGGCACAAAAAAATAGTTTAGCTTTCATACGATAATATTTTATTCTTTTACATTAAGGTCGTATGGAACTCGCAATTATCATGTACTTTAGTGAAAATCATGTTCATGCTCGTTTCATCTGTTTATAAATTTTGATTAGTCGAATCGATAGAGCTTTAACTTCAGGATTGAGGGATCGCTTCCCAGTTTTGCACCGGTTCCGGTTCTGTTGTGATGCGTTTCGCTGGCAAGGTCATAGTTGACCATGATATTGTCGCCATTGAGTAAACGACCTCTTTCCCAAATCCCGTTCAGATACGTTTCCTCATATACCGACAGGAAACCGGCCATACGGGGACCGGGTGTATCCGGAACAAAAGTAATGTTTATGTTTGAACCGGCAACCACAAATGCATCGTCACCTTCCCAAATCACAATACCATAACCGTTATCCGATAAAAATTCACCGGATCTCATCTCTTGGCTCAATGAGGCTGTCACTTTATATCCTCCCAGTTTTTGGGTTACCTGACGCTGATTCTTAGAAAGCATAAAAGCGGTGATCTTGTTTTGGGACTGTGCCTCGGTAATCAAAGGTGTGAGTTGCTCCAAGGTGTTGTAAGCCTTGACCAGATCTGAAGCCTGAGTCGAATCCAGGATCCCGTCGATGCCAAAAGGCGAATAACCAATACCCGCATGTTTCCCTACCGCATAAAAGGCATTGGCTGCTCCTGCCTCACCGGCAAATGATTCAGGAATAAACAATGGATTCCAAGTATGGGTATATGCCTCCACGATCTTCGGGAAATCGGGCAGATAGATATCGGGCGAGAGGATATCGATATTGGGAGCAGCAATGCACCAGATATCATGGAGATGTTCTTGGGGGCCCCCCGAGGGATAGTCGCCCGCCCTTTTGTCTGTCGGTTGCACAATCCAGGCATTGACAAACATTGGAATATTGTACTGCGCTTTTCCTGCAGCAGCTACTGCATTGATATAGTCGGCATATTGCCAGGCCATGAAAACCTCTTCGACAAGTAGGTTATTGCCAAACACTTCATTCCAACTTCCTGTTTCAAGACGGCCATGTTGCTCCCACTGCTCCTTTAATTGCGGATGTAGCTCATCTGCATACTTTTTCAGGCCGTCGATAAGCGCTTTGGGTACCTCTTGGTGAAAAGCACTGTTTGCCATTTCAGAGTAATCTCGCACAGCTCCCAGTACTCCCACTTCATTTTCCACCTGCACCATGATAACCGTATTGTCGCGGCTGTCCACTTCTTTCAGATGCGCCATCAGTGCTGCGAAAGCCCGGGCATCAGCCTTTCTGGATTCAGTTCCCAGTGGACTTACTGTTTCCGTCGCTTTGCCGTTGTCGAGCATCACCCTGGGGAAACGTTCAGGATCCCGTTTCACCCAGTCGGGCACATAATGAGAAAGCCCATTTTTCCAGCTGCCAAACCACAACAACACAAGCCTCAGGTCATGCTCCCTTGCCTCCCGGATCAACCCGTCGACCAGGGTAAAATCGAACCGCCCCTCCTCTGGTTCTGTCAGTTGCCAGGATACTGCTGCCAACACGGTATTCAGGTGCATATCCTTTAAGGGTTGCCAAACCGGTTCCAGATATTCTATGTTGGAGCTACTGGAGTTGTGCAACTCACCCCCCAGTATCAGATACGGTTTGTCATCTACAATCAGCTGGGTCACTGCCCCTCTCTTCTCCAGTCGGGGCAGATGCTGACCTCTTGCAC
>WOYT01000130.1 GCA_011620695.1 Proteiniphilum sp. | reverse complement strand
CACCCGATTTCAGACTGGCAGCGTAGTTTCCTCCCACTTTATAGGTGCCGGTACCGAGTGGTGCTGCCCGGTCGTACTCCCGCATGATCACCATGGGGGTCGGCTTGAATCCCTCCTTGAAATAGGGTCCCACCGGTGTGACAAAGATCAGGAATGTGTACTCTTTGGCCGGCTTCACACCCACCTGAGCGCTGGTACCGATCAACAGCGGTCTGATATAAAGGGAGGCGCCGCTTTCGTAGGGAGGCACGAACCGCTCATTCTTCTTCACCACGAGCAACACCATCTCTTCGAACATCTCCACCGGGAGCTCTGCCATCATGATGCCGCGGCAGGATGATTGTAACCGCTCGGCATTGTCGTGCATGCGGAAGATGCGGATCTTCCCGTCTTTTCCCCTGAAAGCTTTCAGTCCTTCGAAAGCCTCCTGCCCATAGTGCAGGCAGGTGGACGCCATGTGCAGGCTGATCTCCTCTGAGGTCTCCAGCTGCGGGGCACTCCATTCACCGTCGCGATAGTAACTGCGCACGTTGTAATCGGTTTTCATATAGCCGAACGAGAGGTTCGACCAGTCGATTTTCTCCATCTTGAATAATTTAGTATTTTAGGTCTGTCAGAATCAGATTTATCTCTCACAAATGTAGAGATTATTTTTGAAATTCGCCGTTTTCACCATTTAAATCATTAATTTCGTATCCTCAATGATCGATCAACTCACCATAGCACGTATTCAGGATGCCGCTCAGATCGTGGATGTAGTCTCCGACTTTGTCACGCTGCGCCGCAGGGGGGTGAACTATGTGGGATTGTGTCCTTTTCACGATGATCGTACTCCCTCTTTCTATGTCTCTCCCTCCAAGAATATCTGCAAGTGCTTTGCCTGTGGCGAGGGGGGCTCACCCATTCATTTCGTGATGAAGCATGAGCAGCTCTCCTATTATGAATCGCTCAAGTATCTGGCGCGTAAATATGGCATCGAGGTGGTGGAAAAGGAGTACACCGATGAGGAGAAGCAGGCGCAGAGCGATCGGGAGAGCATGTTCATCCTCAACGAGTACGCCCGCGACTATTTTGTAAAGATCCTTCACACCCATCCCGAGGGGAAGGCGGTGGGGTTAAGCTATTTCCGGGAGAGAGGTTTTCGGGATGATATCGTGAAGAAATTCCAGCTGGGTTACAGCCTTGAGCAGCGTGATGCTTTTTCCACGGAAGCACAGAAAGCGGGTTACCGGCGTGACTACCTGCTGAAGACGGGTCTTTCCACAGGAGGTGAAGAGAACAGGCCGCTGATAGACCGTTTCCGGGGGAGGGTGCTCTTCCCGGTGCACACCCTCTCGGGGAAGGTGGTGGCCTTCGGTGGCCGCATCCTCAAGAAGGTGGAGAACGTGGGGAAGTATGTCAACTCCCCCGAGAGTGAGATCTACTCCAAGAGCAGGGAGCTTTACGGCATCTATTTCGCCAGGAACGCCATCGTGAAGCAGGACAAATGTTTCCTGGTGGAGGGCTATACCGATGTGATATCCATGCACCAGGCAGGCATTGAGAACGTGGTGGCCTCCTCCGGTACGGCGCTCACCCATGGGCAGATACGAATGATCCACCGCTTCTCGGAGAACATCACCGTGTTATACGACGGTGATACTGCCGGCATCAAGGCCGCCCTGCGGGGGATTGACCTGCTGCTGGAGGACGGGATGAACGTCAAGGTGGTGCTGCTGCCCGAGGGGGAGGATCCCGACTCGTTTGCCCGCAAGCAGAATGCGGAGCAGTTCCACCGTTTCATCGCCGAGCACGAGGTCGATTTCATCCGGTTCAAGACACAGCTCCTGCTGGAAGAGACAGGCGATGACCCTGTAAAAAGAGCAGGACTCATCTCCAACGTGGTGGAGAGCATCGCCCTGATACCCAATTCCATTACCCGTTCGGTTTATATACAAGAGTGTGCCCAGATGCTGCAGATGCAGGAGCGGGTTTTGATAGCCGAGATCAACCGGATCCGGCGGCGCAACTTCGAACGGAAGAAGGAGCAGACGGAACGGGCGGAGGCAGTGGCGGCAACCCTGACGCAGACAGAGACCACCACCACTCTGGCAGGCACAAAGCAGCTGCAAAAAGGCGCCAAAGCCAGTCCCTACGACCGTTACGAGCGGGAGATCATTCGTTATGTGATCCGCTACGGCAACACGCCTATCTACCGCAAGTATGAGAAGCAGAAACGGAAAGAGGGAAAGAAGGTTGTGGAGGAGGATATCCTGGTAGAGGAAGGTCCGGGTGTGACCGAATTTGTACTGTTCGATCTGGAGCGCGATAATATTGTTTTCACCAATGAACTCTACCGACGCATCTTTGAGGAGGCATCGGAACATATCGATGATTCAGCCTTCAATTCAGGCCGCTATTTCATCTCACATGCCGACCCGGAGATCAGCCGGTTAGCCTCCGAGCTGATGAGCGATCGTTATCAACTGAGCAAGATTCACTCCCGGATACTGGGTGAGGAGGAGGGTGACCAGAGCTCTCGCCTGCTGGAGCAGAACCTTCTCAACAGTTACGTGCCGCGTGCCACCACTGAACTGAAGAATGCCTATGTGCTTCAGAAAATTGAGGAGATCAAGAAGGCGCTGAAAAATGCTTCGTCAGATGATGAGAGCGGGCTGATCGTACAGCTTCTACAGCTTCAGCAGATCAAGAAGCTGCTGGCCAAAGAGCTCGGCGAGCGGATCATCCTGAAATATTGAAATCATAAACGGGCTTCACATCTTCTCAGAAAATGTCGTCCGTAACAAGAATAGAATCAATCGTAACACAACAGCATCATTGCTGTTTGAAAGGCTTTGATAATTTGAATAACCGTTGCATATGTATTTAGAGACCAAAGATGTTGTCAAGAGGTATGCCCATCACCTGGCACTCAACAAGGTGAGCATTTCCGTGCCGCGGGGTACCGTCTTCGGCCTGCTGGGCCCGAACGGTGCCGGCAAGACCACCCTGATCCGCATCATCACCCGTATCACCGCGCCCGACAGCGGGGAGGTGTTGCTTGAGGGACGCCCTTCCCGAGCGGAGGACGTCTATCGGATCGGCTATCTGCCCGAAGAGCGGGGACTATACAAGAAGATGAAGGTGGGTGAGCAGGCGATGTATCTGGCGCAGTTGCGGGGTCTGTCTAAGCAGGATGCACATCGGGAGCTGATGATCTGGTTCAAGCGGTTCGACATCATGAGCTGGTACAACCGCAAGGTGGAGGAGCTCTCCAAGGGGATGCAACAGAAGGTGCAGTTCATCTCGACCGTGATCCACAACCCTGACCTGCTGATCTTCGACGAGCCCTTCAGCGGTTTCGACCCGGTGAATGCCGACATCGTGAAGAACGAAATGCTCCGCCTGAAGGAGGAGGGCAAGACCATCATCCTCTCCACCCACAACATGGAGTCGGTGGAAGCACTCTGCGATAACATCGCCCTCATCCATCAGTCGGAGGTGGTGTTACAGGGCCGCGTGTTCGATATCCGCAATGAGCACCGTCCCGGCATCTTCCGTTTCCGGCTCTACGGTAACGTGTTCGACCTGGAACATCCCTCTTTCACCCTGTTGTCGAAGGAGCCCTACCATGAGTTTATTGACCTGCGCATCCGCAAGGCAGAGGGCATCACCAGCAACGAACTGGCGAAATTGATTTTCGACCGCTATGAGGTGGTGAGCTTCGATGAGGAGCTGCCCACCATGAACGATGTTTTTATCAGGACCGTTACGAAAGAAGCTCATTCATGAAATTAGAACTTTCAATCTGAATCAATCTCATTCGATTATGAACACACTCAACCTGGTCATACAACGCGAATATATCACCCGCGTACGTAAAAAGTCCTTCATCATCCTCACCCTGCTGATGCCGCTGCTGATGGTAGCCCTCACTTTTTTGCCGCTCTGGCTCTCCACCCTCAACGATGGCGAGGTGAAGCGGATCGCGGTGATCGATCAGACTGGTATCTACGCTCCTCTGCTGCACTCCACGGAGACTTATCAGTTCGAGATCGTCGGTGAAGAGCAACGTGCAGACGCCGAGACAAAGGTGGGGACGGAGCTGTTTGCCATCCTGCATATCACCGGCGACCTGAGCCAGGATCAGGGAACGGTGTCGCTCACCTCCGGGAAGCAGTCACCGCAGGAGCTGCAGGAGCTGATCCGGAGCACATTGCGGGAGAAAGTGACGCAGCAGAAGCTCGACCAGCTCTCCGCCAGCGGTGAGGTGGAGAGCGAAGCCATCATGCAGGTGAGAGAGATCCTTGAGGAGAAACCCTCCATCTCACTGCAGACACTTCGCATGGAAGGTGATGGCAGTGTCACCGAATCCTCCACCGAGGTGGCCACCATCATCGGCATGGTCTTCACCATCTTGATCTACATGTTTATCCTGATGTATGGCAACATGGTGATGCAGGCGGTGCTGGAGGAGAAGAAAACACGCATCGTGGAGGTGATGGTCTCCTCGGTGAAACCGGTCAACCTGCTCATCGGCAAGATCGTAGGCATCGGATTGGTGGGCATCACCCAGCTGGCCATATGGGGTATCCTCGCGGGGGGCCTCTTCAGCCTGCTCTCATTCCTGGTGGTATCACCTGAGCAGGTTGCATCCATGAGTAGCGGCATGGGAGGTATGGCAGACATGAGTAGCCTGGCCGATGTGGGGGGGATCCCGATGGAGGGCGTTATGCGTGCCATCCTCAGCATCAACTGGCTGGAGGTGATCCTTTTCTTTCTGCTTTTCTTCATTGGAGGCTATGTACTCTATGCCTCTATCTTCGCCATGTTCGCCTCAGCGGTCGATAGCGAGGAGGATACCAGTCAGTTCCTCACCCCGATCACCCTGCTGATCATGTTCGCCTTTTTTGCCGGCTTCTACAGCGTGAACAACCCCGACGGGCCACTCGCTTTCTGGGCGTCACTGATCCCGTTCAGCTCTCCCATTGTCATGATGGTGCGCATCCCTTTCGGCATCCCTCTCTGGGAGAAGATCCTCTCCCTCCTGCTGCTCTACGGCACCTTTATCCTGATTTCGGTGGTGGCAGCCAAGATCTACCGGGTAGGGATCCTGATGTATGGCAAGAAGCCATCGCTAAAGGAGATGTTCAAATGGATGCGCTATAAGTAAATTAATGCGGGTATTTTTTGCGAAAAAACCGGCAAAAAGTTGTAAATTTGTCGGAAAAGGAGCGAATATCCATCATGAGCCCCATACTGAAAGTATAAAACCTTTTATCAAGCTGTCAGGTTTCCATGGAATTCGGGCAGCTTTTTTTCTTTTTTAGGAAGATGGGTTCATAAAACTATGCAGAAAGATGAAATTTGAAAAGATGCATGCCGCGGGCAACGATTATATTTATGTCAACCTGTTCGAGGAAAAGGTTGAAAACCCTGAAGAGCTCTCCCGCCGGCTGAGTGACCGCCATTTCGGGGTGGGGGGCGACGGACTGGTGCTGATCGGTCCCGCCGAACAGGGCGACTTCTCCATGCGGATGTTCAATGCCGACGGCAGCGAGGGGCTGATGTGCGGCAATGCTGCCCGCTGCGTGGGCAGGTATCTCTACGAGCGCGGACTCACCAATAAAAAGGAGATCGCCCTGCAGACGCTTTCTGGCATCAAGCAGCTGTGGTTGACAATCGATCCCGCCAGTAACCGGGTCACACAGATTCGCGTGGATATGGGGCCTGCGATTTGTAACGGCAGCCAGCTGCAGCCCCCGCAGTCCCTTCTGCCGGAGATGGTGGAGCATCCACTGGAGGCAGAGGGAGCCACCTGGCCGGTCACCTTTGTCTCGATGGGCAATCCCCACGCGGTGATCTTCACGGAAGGAATCGATGCGCTTGATCTGCAGCTCATCGGATCAAAAATCGAGCATCACCCGCTCTTTCCGCAGCGAACCAATGTGGAGTTTGTGGAGGTCATCGCCCGCGATGAGCTACGGATGCGCGTCTGGGAAAGAGGCAGCGGCGAGACCCTCGCCTGCGGCAGCGGTGCCTGTGCGGTGCTGGCCGCCGCCGTGCTGACCGGTCGCGCAGACCCCAGGGCATTGGTGCACCTCCGGGGGGGTGATCTGCAGGTGGAATGGGAGCGGGATCAGAACAGAGTCTTCCTCACCGGCGATGCCCAATTCGTTTTCAAGGGGGAACTGCTTTGACACGAAAATTCCACATTCCAATCACATATTCCAAAAATCTCAAATCCTAAATTCCTTATGTTTCAGATCAACGAAAACTATCTTCAGCTCGGCGAGAGCTACCTTTTCAGCACCATTGCCAGAAAAGTGGAGCAATTCAGTGCAACCCATCCCGGGGCCGACATCATCCGGCTCGGCATCGGTGATGTCACGCTCCCGCTCTCACCGGCCGTCATCGATGCCCTTCACCGCTCGGTGGATGAGATGGGGGTGAAGGAGAGCTTCCGTGGTTACGGCCCTGAGCAGGGGTATCTCTTCCTGCGGGAGGCGATTGCCGGAACTGACTTTCAAAAGCGGGGCATCGACATCGCACCTGATGAGATCTTTGTGAGTGACGGCTCCAAGAGCGACACCGGCAACATCGGTGATATCCTGGGTGAAGGGAATGTGGTGGCCATCACCGATCCGGTTTACCCGGTTTACCTCGATACCACGCTGATGCGCATCGGCAAATCCGATAAATTGCTGCTGCTCTCCTGCAACGCGGAGAATGGTTTTCTGCCTGAAATTCCATCTAAGC
>WOYT01000087.1 GCA_011620695.1 Proteiniphilum sp. | reverse complement strand
CAATCCTTTTCATTCTGAAAGAGGGCAAGGAATTAAAATGCCTTGTCCTCTTTTTTTCACCATAAACTTATAAACAATGCGGTACCTATATATTTTGTTCACTTTGTGCAGCTTATTGCTCTCTTCCTGTACGGATACCCCATTGCCGGAAACAGATGAACAGGATGAGTCACCAGTAACCGATTCCCCTGGAACAACAGATCCGGACACAGAGTTACCTCAGCTGCAGGTGGCAGGAAGATACCTCAAAAATGATGCGGGGCAGGTGATCAACCTGCATGGTTTCGCGCAGACCTACAGCCCCTTTTTCAATCAAAATGCATGGGATAATTATGATGTAGCAGGATGTCTCCGTTACAACCAGATGATGATCGACGGCATTCTGGCCGCCGGATGGAAGATGAACTTCGTGCGAATGCACATGGATCCCTACTGGAGCGACGACCCTGCCAAACCATCGGTTCGTTACGAAGGACATGAACGTTTCTCAGCCACTCGCTTTAAGAAATACCTGGATGAGGTGTTTATCCCCATGGCGGAATATGCCAACGATAAAGGGTTGTACGTGGTGTTCCGACCCCCCGGCGTCAGCCCCGGAAAAATTGCTGTGGGGGATGATTACAACCTCTTCTTGGAAGAGGTGTGGAGCATCGTCTCGGCACACCCCAAAATTAAAAACAACAACGGAATCATGTTCGAGCTGGCAAATGAACCCATCGATATCTTGGGACCTGACGGCACCTATGCCAGCAATGGACAGGGCCATTTCGACCGGATGAAAACATTCTGCCAGCGCATTGTTGACAAGATACGAGCCAATGCAGACAACATCATATGGGTACCGGGGTTGGCCTACCAGTCCTCCTTCAGCGGCTTTGCCAACAACCCGGTGGAGGGACCCAACATCGGCTATGCCGTGCATGCTTATCCTGGCTGGTACGGCAGCGATACCGAGGAGGCCAGCCCGGAGCTGGGCGGTACGATGGGAGGCGGATATGAAAGCTTCCAGCGTGGTTGGAACGCGCAGGTAGAGCCGGTAGCCGATTTTGCACCAATAATGGTGACAGAGATGGACTGGGCTCCCGCCAAATACAATGCCTCCTGGGGCAAAAGCTTCACCGGAACGGTGGGTGGTCCCGGATTTGGCGCCAACTTCAAATATATTGCCGATATGAGCGGGAATGTGAGCTGGCTCCTCTTTACCGAATGCCACCGGCTGGCCGCATTCAGAGACCAACCAGGCACACCGGGGCAATATACTTTCCTGAACGACCCGGAAGCCTGTCCATGGCCCGTATATCACTGGTTCAGGGAATATGCATCTGAAAATTCAGGAACAACGAGTGCATTAGTGAACCTGGAGATTGTGGGAGTGAATGATGACCTGCAGATCGTGGACAATGGCATCATGACTGCCCTTAAAGATGGAAAGGCAGTAGTAACAACGACAACGAGTCCGGCGTCTCCTTTCGCCTCTTCGATGAAAATAATTACTGGTCACAGCCGGCAATCTACGATTTTGGGAGTGAACGCCGTGTAGTGGTCGACCTGCACAGCATGTACAAGCAGGTCGGCGACCAACAGGTGAAACTGGACCCCTCCCACATCTACATCATCGGATTCTGGTCATCAGGTAATAAACCGATTGTCATCAAAAATGTATATCTTTCGGAAAAAATAGTCTAACAATATCAACAGATGAAACGACTTATTGAGATATCGCTACTATCCATGTGTCTTCTCACACTACACAGCGGCACAACAATAGAAGGAGAAGGAACAAAAGCCACCAATCCGATCATCTGGGCAGATGTGCCCGACATGGCCATGGTGCGCGTGGGTGACACCTACTACATGAGCAGCACCACCATGCACATGAGTCCTGGCCTGCCGATCATGAAATCGAACGACCTGGTGAACTGGAAAATGGTAAGCTATGCCTATGATAGGCTTGCCGACAACGAGAAGCTGCGGCTTGAGAACGGGAACAACGCCTATGGTGCCGGCTCCTGGGCCAGCAGCATCCGTTTTCATAATGGACTTTTCTATGTCTCCACTTTTTCCGCCACATCGGGAAAAACACATGTTTACACTACTGACAATATCGAAAAAGGAGAGTGGCAAGAGAGGAGCTTTGAGCCCGTACTGCATGATCACACCCTCTTCTTCGATGAGGACGGCAGCGTTTACATGATTTACGGCGCCGGTGACATCCGCATTGCCGAACTTACCCCCGAAGTGGACGGACTGAAAGAAAATGGCCTGCATGAGGTGATCATACCCAATGCCAGCAAGGTGGCCTCTGAGCGAGTAGGACTGCCTGCCGAGGGGTCACAGATGGTCAGACACAACGGTTATTATTATCTCTTCAACATCACCTGGCCGCCCAACGATATGCGGACGGTGATCGTACACCGGGCAAAAAGCATCACCGGCCCCTACGAGGGCAAGCTCCTGCTCAGGGACAGGGGTATCGCCCAAGGCAGCATCATCGATACTCCAAACGGCGATTGGTATGCCTATATGTTCCGTGACTACGGAGCGGTGGGGCGGATCCCCTACCTGATACCAATGAAGTGGGAGAACGACTGGCCGGTGCTGGGTGTAAATGGAATTGTCCCCGACACACTCGATATACCAGTAAGTAAACAAATGGGAGTATGGGGAATCGTGGCATCAGATGAGTTTAACCGCATGCCGGACGATGATCCGCTACCCCTTTGCTGGCAGTGGAATCACAATCCCGACAACCGCTACTGGTCGCTCTCCGATTCACCGGGTTATCTCCGGCTGACCAGCGGAAGAATCGACAACTCCCCCCTGCAGGCGAGAAACACGCTGACACAACGCACCTTCGGACCGGAGAGTGCCGCCTCCACTTTCGTGGAGGTCACCGGTATGAAGAACGGCGATTATGCGGGCATGATTGCCCTGCAAAAGAGATATGCCTTTGTGGGCGTGAAAAAAGAGAATAGCCGTTATGCGGTGGTGATGATCAACGGTGAAGGAGAGGAACCGGTGGAGGTCGCTTCCATACCTCTCAACCAGAATGGCGTCCACCTGAAAATTGAATGTGATTTCAGAGAGCGGACCGACAAAGCCTACTGCTACTATAGTCTCGACGGGGTGAGCTGGGAACCCATTGGCAACACCCTTCAGATGGCCTATACCATCCCCCACTTCATGGGCTACCGCTTTGGATTGATCTATTATGCCACCAAAGAAACAGGGGGATATACCGATTTCGACTACTACCGGATTGAAGACCATATCTCGAACAGATAAACAGATAAACTAACGGGGAATGATGACAATCCGCATCGGGAGGACACTACAAGAGACAGCACTTCCGCTGGAGCTGCCGCACCGACGGCACACCCAATGCTTGCACCTAAGCGGAAATTACAGGATCATTTTCCCGAAGAACAGTTAACAATAAAAAGGAGAGAAGCATATGAACAGCAAAAAAATCATCACTAGCCTGATCGTTGCCCTGAGCTGCCTGGCCTGCCCACTTGGCGCGGTTGAGCGTTTCATCACCACGCAACATGACAGCAACACCATGGTGCTGTATGAAGCGGGCGTAACTGCTTCCATTCTGCTTTATCCCAATACCGACAAAGGTATCCAGCGTGCCGTATCTGATTTGCAAAACGATTACAGAAAACTAACCGGTCACACCCCCAACCTGATAAGCTCTTTTGCTCCCGCGAAGATGCCGCTGATCATCATCGGGACCATCGGCACCCATTCAGCCATTGATGCACTTATAGCGCAGAAGAAATTCGACGCATCGAGACTGAAAGAAAAGCGCGAGATGTTTCTCATTGAATCGGTAGCCAACCCCTGTGAGGGGGTTGCCGAAGCCATTGTGATTGCCGGTAGCGACAAGCGGGGAACCGTCTATGGCATCTACGAGCTCTCGGAACAGATGGGTGTTTCTCCCTGGTACTACTGGGCCGATGTCCCGGTGGAGAAAAAAGAGGCGCTCTATTTTCATAAGGGGAGTTACAGTGACGGAGAACCGGCTGTCACCTACCGCGGCATCTTCCTCAATGATGAAGCCCCAGCTCTGAGCGGTTGGGCAAAAGTCACCTTCGGTGGTTTCAACAGCGCCTTCTATGAGAAGGTGTTCGAACTGATCCTGCGCCTGAGAGGCAATTTCCTCTGGCCGGCAATGTGGGGCAGTGCCTTTTATGATGATGACCCGCAAAACGGCATACTGGCTAACGAAATGGGGATCATCATGGGCACCTCACACCACGAGCCGATGGCAATGGCACAGACCGACTGGCACCGGTATGTGGCACGGAACAACCTTCCCGATATCTGGGACTACAACAAAAATGCCGAAGCACTGAAACAGTCCTGGCGGTATGGCATCGAAAGAAGCCGCGAGTGGGAGAAAGTGGTTACCGTCGGCATGCGGGGTGACGGCGACGAAGCCATGGAAGAGGGTGTGAACATCGCCCTGCTGGAAAAGATCGTGAAGGATCAGCGAAAGATCATCGAAGAAGTAACCGGAAAGAAAGCCGACCAGACACCGCAGGTTTGGGCGCTCTACAAAGAGGTACAGGATTACTATGACCACGGAATGCGGGTGCCGGACGATGTGACGCTCCTCTATTGCGACGACAACTGGGGAAATATCCGCAAGCTGCCCAACATAAATGCCAAACCCAGGATAGGCGGCTATGGCATCTATTATCATTTCGATTATGTAGGGGCTCCCCGCAACTCCAAATGGATCAATATCAACCCCATACAGCGCGTATGGGAACAGATGAATCTTGCCTATGAACATGGGGTGGACAGGCTCTGGATCGTGAACGTGGGAGACCTTAAACCAATGGAGTATCCCATCAGTTTCTTCCTCGATATGGCCTGGGATCCCAAACAGTTCAACCCGCAAAACCTGGTGAGTCATACAGAGCAATGGGCTGCCCAACAATTTGGTGCATCATACGCTGAGGAGATCGCCCGCATCCTTACCCTCTACCCGAAATACAACCGGAGGGTCACGCCGGAACTGTTGAATGAACACACCTACAGCCTTGAGCATTACGGTGAGTTTGAAAGGGTGGTGAACGAATACCGTTCCCTCGCGCTCGATGCGTTCCGTATATATACTCAACTGCCGACCGAATACAGAGATGCCTATTATCAGCTGGTACTCTATCCGGTCAATGCCTGCAGCAACCTCTATGAGATGTACTACGCGGTGGCAAAGAATCAGCAGCTGGCTGCACAAAAAGATTTGCGTGCCAACCGGTATGCCGATATGGTAAAAAAGTGCTTTGCACGCGACTCACTGTTGCAGGTTGAATACAACACAGTCATCGCCGACGGCAAATGGGCGCATATGATGGATCAAACGCGTATCGGATATACTTCATGGCAAGAACCACCTCACAACATCATGCCCCGGGTCACCTATGTCACCCCGGAAGAGGCTGCTGTTGATTTTATATTCCTGGAGCAAAACGGTTATGTCTCCATTGAAGCAGAGCATTTTAACCGAAGTCATCATACAGGAACCATCCACTGGGAGGTGATCCCCCACTTCGGTAAAACGCTCTCCGGTGTAACCACCCTGCCACAAAATGGCTACCCCTCTCCCGATGAAGAAATTTACCTGGAATATGACATATTCTTCGAAACCACCGGTGAGATCGAACTACAGCTGCTACTGGCCCCAACCCTCAACTTCAACGACAACAAAGGATTGCGCTATGAGGTCTCCTTTGATGGAGAGGCTCCGCAGCGGGTCAATTTCAACGGTCATTACCGTGGTGAACTGGGACAGTGGCAGGCAGAGCATATCATCCGGTCGGCCACCCGCCACACCATCACCAGGCCCGGCATCCATACCCTCCGCTATCGGGTACTGGATCCGGGTATTGTGCTGCAAAAAATAGTAATCGACACGGGTGGTTTGAAACCCAGCTATCTGGGTCCACCCGAAAGCAACCGCAAGTTCCCAGACAAAAAGGTGAAATGAGATGAAAACAGATAATTGTATCATATGATAATTTGAATATTGATGAAAAATTCAGGATTTATTGCGAAAAGGGAGAAACTGATGATGCTCTGCGTTGCACTGTTTCTCTTTTCAACTGCTGTGGTTTCGGGACAAAACAATCCAACCCCGCCATACAGTCCAAATAAGAAATTCGTACACCATGGAGCTGGAAACCCCTATCTGCCACTCTGGGAGCATCTGCCCGACGGGGAACCCCGCGTCTTTGAGGATCCCGACAATCCAGGCAAATACAGGGCCTATATTATAGGCTCACACGATGTACGTTTCACCAGTTATTGCGGACCGGACATCAGGATGTGGTCAGCACCTGTGGAGGACCTCTCCCAGTGGCGTGACGAAGGCCCTATCTTCACCTATCAGGTGGATGGTCAGTGGGACGTCATGTATGCCCCCGACCTGGTGGAGGTGAGAAAAAAGGATGGAACAAAAGAGTATTACCTCTATCCGCACAGCCGTGGTCCGCGCAGAGAGGCAATGGTCGCCAGAGGCAGCCGCCCTGACGGTCCTTTTGCCCCCATCAACCTCACCGAGGACGGTACCAGAACGGTTGAGGGGAGTATCATGGGCTTTGACCCGGCCGTCTATATTGAATATATTGACGATCCGAATGATCCCGATTATGAGATTGGTTTCAGGGCTTACGGATACTGGGGCTTTCAGCGATCACTGGCCGCCCAGCTGGATCAGAAAACCATGTATTCCCTCAGACCGGGAACAGAGGTGATCAGTTACTTCATTCCTGCCAGTGCCAGATATGGCGTGATCCGCGACCCTGAGGGCACCACCTACCCCAAGATCTATCCTGATCAGGATCTCAAAACATTTAACTTCTTTGAAGCATCCTCCATCCGCAAGGTGGGGAATAAGTATGTCACCGTCTTCAGTGGTTACTCCGGACCGGAATATGGTGTTGAAAGCTCCAACTCCACCCTGCGCTATGCCGTAGGCGACTCACCCCTGGGTCCCTGGAGAAGCGGAGGGGTGCTGGTCGACTCTCGAGCTCCAATACTGAACCGCGATGGATCGGCCATTGAAACCAGCTATGCCGGACACAACACGCATGGCAGCATCGAGTTGATCAACGACCAGTGGTACGTCTTTTACCACAGGCCTCCACGAAGCTTCGGTTTCGCACGCCAGCCGATGGTGGCTCCCGTTAAGGTGGAATGGGATGAAAAACCGGTGTCGGAAGGAGGAACGGTTACCATCAGAGCATACGATCCCTACGCTGACGACAATATATGGAGCGTCAAAGACAACAAGGGAAGAGAATACAAGGGTGCGGAGGTCACCTCGGAAGGATTCCACATCTACGGACTCGACCCGTATCAATATTACTCGGCAGGATATGCCTGTTATCTTTCAGATATCTCTATCCAGCAGGATGCATGGGATATCTGGAATAACCATATGCCCATTGGCAATGTGAAGAACGGAAATATCATCGGATACAAGTACTTCGGTTTTGGCGGGCTCAAGAGAGATACCAAAGGGCTGAAAGCATTCAAGGCTACCAAAAAAGGGAACAAAACGGCATTCAACCTGTTCCTGACCCCCAGGACTGCAAAATCCTTCAAAGTGAACGTATGGCTGGATGGTCCCTGGGAAAATGAGCCCTGGAAAGGGACGAAGATCGGAGAGATTGTTGTGCCTGCCAATGCAGCAGAGCAAACAACACAGTTCTCCATCGATGTATCCCGGTTTGTGGACCACCTCGACCGGAAACATGCCATCTTCCTGGTGGCAGAGGGTGAGGAGTCGGCCGAACTCTTCGACTTGATCGGACTCGGCTTCAGTTCAAAAAAGAAGAAAATTGCCCCTCCTGTGGTTCCATCGGTCTCCATTACCATTAACGGGGAAAAGGTGGAACTGCCCGAAACTCCAGTGAGATCGACCAATGCCAATGGAATTGTAGGATATAACATCTATGAAACCACCTGCAAGCTACCAGTCGGAACCACAACGGCACCAACAGTCACCGCCTCATCCGATCACAAGAAGGTGAAAGTGAAGGTAACGCAGGCCGACTCACCCAGGGGCAGTGCGAAGGTGGAATTTGACTTCAACGGAGTGGTCAAAACATACCTGATTCAGTTTGAAACACAGAAGGAGAACTACCAGGAATATGTTGCCGACCAGGTGGGTGTATGTGCATCCATGAACGAAATCATCCAGACCTTGCCCGAAGTGATCCCCAACAGCAATGTCATCTCTTCAGCAGGCTGTAAAGCCGGACCGGACCGGCTGCACTTCTCCACCGAAGGCTACAGGATGCTGGGTGAACGCTACGCCGATCAGATGCTCTCCATACTGGGCAAATAAGCTGAAAATGAATTTTGCAATGCCTCTTTAAACCGAAATGACACTTTACAAAAACGTTTTACTCATTTTCTGCAGTTTGATCCTGCTCTCATTCACCTCCACATCCCAATCTCAATTTCATGACACCGGGAAAGGGGTGATGATTGAGACCGATGGGGGTGCTCTTCATCTCATCCCTTTGAATGAGCGCACCATCCGTGTCACTTTCAAAAAAGCAGAAACAGACCTCTACCCGGAAGAGTTGATTTACACGGAAACGGTGGCAACACCCCCCTATAAGGTCATTGAAAATGAAGAAACGATCAGCATAGAGCTGGATAAGATTATTGCCATTTTCAACAGGAAAAGCGGCACCCTCTGTTTCACCGATCAGCAGGGAACTCTTCTGCTGAGCGAAAAAGCCGGGGGACGCATCATAGAGCCGGACAGCCTGGATAACCTCGCGGTCTACACAGTGACACAGCGGTTTGACTCCCCACCCGACGAATACCTGTTCGGAACGGGGCAGTTCCAGGACGGTCATCTGAACATCAGGGGATTGTCCCGGCGACTCACACAGGTGAACAGCCAGATATCCATTCCCTTCATCCTTTCCAGCAGAGGATATGGACTCTTATGGAACAACTACGGGCTCACCGACCTCAACCCGGCGGAGAATGTGCTGCCGCTGCATCGCAATGATGACCGGGGGGAGAGCGTTACTGTGGATGCGACCGGTACCAGCGGCAACAGACGGGAGACCAGGCAGATGAACCGCTTCACCGGCATACTGACACTCCCCGCCGACGGCAGCTACGCACTGCTGCTCGACGTGGGGCAGGCGATGGCCCGCAAGCATCACCTGGTGATCGACGGCGATACCCTGGTCGATGTGAACAACATCTGGCTGCCACCCACCACCTCACTCATCGCGAAGCTGCCGGCAGGCACCCATCAAGTCATTGTGGAGGGGGAAGAACATGACCGGCCGCAGCTCTACTGGAGAGCGGTCACCAATGAGACCGTGCTCTCCTCTCCGGTGGCAGAGGCAATCGATTATACCATCTTTGCCGGCTCCGGCGATGAGGTGATTGCCAGCTACCGGGAACTGACCGGGCCGGCGCCGATGCTGCCACTCTGGGCGTTTGGATATATCCATTGCCGGGAGCGCTACCATACACAGGAGGAGCTGCTGGAGAACGCCCGCACCTTCCGCGAGAGGGGGCTCCCGGTCGACGTGATCGTGCAGGACTGGCAATACTGGGGTAAGTACGGCTGGAACGCCATGCGCTTTGACGAGGAGCGCTATCCCGACCCGGCGGAGATGGTTCGTCAGCTGCATGCGATGAACATGCGCATGATGATCTCTGTCTGGTCGAAAATTGACAAACAATCTGAGGTAGGAAAAGTGATGGAAGAGAAGGGATATTATATCCCCGGCAGCGACTGGATAGATTTCTTCAATCCCGATGCTGCTGCTGCCTACTGGAAGCACTTTTCCGGGAAGATGCTGCCCTACGGTATGGATGCCTGGTGGCTGGATGCCACCGAACCGGAGAACGATGATCTACGGAACCGGAAAATTCGCAACAGTACCTTGCCGGGCGAACTTCTGCGCAATGTCTACCCGCTCTATGTGAACAAGACGGTTTATGAAGGGTTACGCAGAGATGATCCCGGACGGCGGACCTTCATCCTCACACGCAGTGCCTTTTCCGGCATGCAGCGGTATGGCACCGCCACCTGGTCGGGCGATGTGGGTCACGACTGGGAGACACTTCGCCGCCAGATCACTGCGGGGCTGGGACAGATGAGTGCCGGTCTGCCCTGGTGGACCTGTGATGCCGGCGGCTTCTTCCGGCCCGCTGACCAGTACAGCAACCCCGCTTATCACGAGCTGTTTATCCGCTGGTTTCAGACTGCTGCCTTCTTCCCACTGCTGAGGGTACACGGTTACATGAGTAACACCGAACCCTGGCAGTATGGCGAAGAGGTGGAACAACTGGTGTCACAGACCCTCGATCTGCGCTACCGGCTGCTCCCCTATATCTATTCGGAAGCATCGCGTGTCAGCTTCAGCGGATCTACCCTGATGCGCCCCCTGGTGATGGATTTTGCGGATGACCCCGCAGCACTGGAACAAAAGCATCAGTTCATGTTCGGTCCCTCCATCCTGGTGGCACCGGTCACTGAGCCAGGTGCAAAAAAATGGTCGCTCTATCTTCCCGAACAGGAGAAGGGGTGGTTCGATTTCCGGAGCGGGGAACAATTTGAGGGAGGAAGACTCCTGGAGGTTCCTGTCGATCTCACCGCCATCCCCCTCTTTGTCAAGGCAGGATCCATCATCCCGATGGGACCCGCCAGACAGTTCACATCCGAGCAGAGTGACGAACCTTTGGAGATTTGCATCTATCCGGGGAGAGATGCCTCCTTCACACTCTATGAAGACGAGGGAGACAATTATCACTATGAAACGGGTCTCTTCAGTACCATTGAACTGAAATGGAATGAGGCTGAATCGACCTTGACCATCGGAAATAGAGAAGGGTCATTTCCGGGTATGGAACAAACCCGGACCTTTCGTCTACGGTTGGTAAAGCCTGAAACAAAAAAAGATGCCGATGAGAATGAATCAGCCGTTATCATCACCTATCACGGTAAGGAAAAAAGTTTAAAAATTGATTGATAAAAAGAGAGAATGCACAGAATACAACTATTTTTCACGATACTAACCCTCCTATTTACTACCCATCTGCCGGCACAGGATCTGAAGCTCTGGTACGACAAGCCGGCGAAGCAGTGGGAGGAAGCACTCCCCCTGGGCAACAGCAGACTGGGGGCAATGGTCTACGGCAATCCCGCGGAGGAGGAGATCCAGCTCAACGAGGAGACCATCTGGGGCGGATCACCTTACCGGAACGACAACCCCAAAGCGGCCGGAGCGCTAGCGGAAGTGCAGGATCTGATCTTCCGGAAAGAATATGGAGAAGCGGAGAAAAGAATTAACGAAACCTTTTTCGGGGGACCGCATGGCATGCCCTACCAGACAGCCGGAAGCCTGCTGCTCCGTTTTGAGGGGCACCAGGATTACCGGGATTACTACCGCGAACTGGACCTGGAGAGAGCGGTTTCCACCACACGCTACAGGGTGGGAGGTGTTACTTACAGCCGCGAGCTCTTCTCCTCTTTTGCCGATGACGTGATCATCCTGCGCCTGACAGCCGACAAAAAGAGAAGCATCTCATTTGAAGCAGCCTACCGGAACCCATCGCAACACACCGTCATGAAGAGAGGCGACAGGCTGGTGTTGAGGGGCAGAGGTGTCGATCATGAGGGGATCAACGGAAAAATTGAATATGAGATACATACCGCGATCAGACAGACAGGGGGTACAGTGGAGGTGAGCGAGGAGAGGATCCGTGTTACCGACGCCACGGAAGCAATTCTCTACCTGTCGGTGGGGACCAGCTTCCGGAACTATAAAACCATCGACAGGGATCCTGCCGCTGTAGCTTCTGCTTTGCTGGATGCTGCCCTCACAAAGCGATACAGCAAGGCACTCAAAAAACACAGTGAGATCTACGGCCGGCAGTTTCACCGCTTCATTCTTGACCTGGGAGAACAGGGTGAGAGCCAGAAGCTGACCACTACACAACGGATCGCGTCATTTGCCGACAGTCAGGATCCGGCACTGGTGACGCTGCTGACCCAGTTCGGACGCTACCTGCTGATCTGCTCCTCACAGCCGGGGGGACAGCCGGCCAACCTGCAGGGCATCTGGAACAACAGCACACACCCGGCATGGGACAGCAAGTATACGCTTAACATCAATACCGAGATGAACTACTGGCCAGCAGAGGTGACCAACCTCACGGAGACCCATGAACCTTTCTTCCGGATGATGGAGGAGCTGAGTCACACGGGACAGCAGACCGCACGCAGCATGTACAACGCCAATGGGTGGGTGGTGCACCACAACACCGATATCTGGAGAATCACCGGCCCGGTCGACTTTGCCGCTGCCGGGATGTGGCCAACGGGCGGGGCCTGGCTCTGCCAGCACCTCTGGGAGCACTACCTCTTCACCGGTGACAAAGCCTTTTTGGAGAGATACTTCCCCGTGATGAAGGGTGCTGCTGACTTTTTCCTCTCCACGCTGGTCTCACATCCCGACAACGGATGGATGGTGGCCTGCCCCTCCGTATCACCCGAACATGGGCCCGTGACGGCCGGTACCACCATGGACAACCAGTTGCTGTTCGACCTGTTCACCCGTACAGCCGCAGCAAATGACCTGCTGGGCAGGGATCCGGCCTACAGCCGTCAGCTGCGCAACATGGCCGACAGGTTGCCGCCGATGCAGATCGGCAGACACTCACAGCTGCAGGAGTGGCTGGAAGATATGGATGACCCCCGGGACGAACATCGCCATGTGTCACACCTCTATGGTCTCTATCCAGGAAACCAGATATCTCCCTACTCCACACCGGAACTGTTTGTTGCCGCCAGACAGTCGCTGCTCTATCGCGGTGACCAGGCCACCGGCTGGTCCATCGGCTGGAAAGTAAACCTCTGGGCTCGTCTCCTGGATGGCAATCATGCCTACAGGATCATTCAGCACATGCTGACGCTGGCCGGTCCCGGAGAGCACAGAAACGGAAGGACCTATCCCAACCTCTTCACGGCCCATCCTCCCTTTCAGATCGACGGCAATTTCGGGCTGACCGCAGGTGTGGCAGAAATGTTGCTGCAGAGCCATGATGAGGCGGTACATCTGTTGCCGGCACTGCCGGATAACTGGGAAAGTGGATCGGTATCAGGTATCGTCGCCCGCGGAGGGTTCGAAGTAGCGATGCAATGGGAAGAGGGTACATTGCGTGAAGCTACGCTCACCTCTCGTCTCGGTGGGAACCTGCGCATCCGTTCCTACGTACCGCTGGAAGGGAAAGGACTCACCTCCGCATCAGGTGAAAACCCCAACCCACTCTTTCACAAGGAAGCGGTGAAAGCACCCCTGATCAGCGATGAGGCGGTTACGGCCGGGAGGAGTAATACCCGTAATGTCTATGAGTATGATCTCCTGACCGAGGCGGGAAAGAGTTATCAGATAAGGAGAAAATAGGCAGGTCTTTACATACACCGGCCACTACAAACAAAACAGAGAATTTACGATGGAATACAGGGAATTGGGCCATACCGGTATGAAGCTCTCCAAAATCAGCTTCGGCGCCTCCTCACTCGGCGCTGTTTTCCACCCGCTGAAGGAGGAAGAGGGCATCCGTGCAGTACACACTGCCCTGGAGCAGGGCATCAACTTCATCGATGTCTCTCCCTACTACGGGTACCTGAAAGCTGAGAGCATACTGGGCAAGGCATTGAGAGAGGTGGAACGAAGCCGTTACTATCTCTCCACCAAGGTGGGCCGCTACGGCAGGGATGGAGTGAACCAGTGGGATTACTCCGCCTCCAGGGCACGGGAGAGCGTCTTTGAGAGTATGGAACGACTGGGTGTGGAGCAGATTGATCTGATCAATGTACATGACATTGAGTTTGCCGACCTGGAACAGGTTTGCAATGAAACATTGCCGGCCCTGGCTGAACTGCGTAGCCAGGGTATTGTGAAGCATATCGGCATCACCAACCTGAATCTGCGTCACTTCCGGTATGTTATCGAACATGTTCCGCCAGGGACCGTGGAAAGTATTCTCTCCTTTTGTCATTACACGCTGAATGATGACTCGCTGGCTGATTACCTCGATTTTTTTGAGGCACAGCGGGTGGGAGTCATCAATGCATCACCCTACTCCATGGGGTTGCTGACCGAACGGGGAGCACCGTCGTGGCACCCTGCACCTGCAGCCCTGCAGCGACTCGCCAGAAAAGCAGTTGACTACTGCAAATCGAAGGGGGTCTCCATTGAACAGCTGGCGGTAAGCTACAGCACGTCCAATCCCCGGATTGCTACCACGCTGTTCAGTTCCACCAGCCCGGAGAACGTGGTGAGAACTGTCAGGTATGCCAATACACCTCTCGACGAGGAGCTGTTGCAGGAGGTACACACCATCCTGGAACCGGGATTTCGGGATACCTGGGTGAACAGCTGAGAACATCAAACAAAAAAGAAACAACAAATGAAAACAATTCAAATAACCGCACCGGGAACCGTAGAGCTCACCGAGCAGCCCAAACCGGAAATTAAGGCAGGTGAAGTTCTGCTGAAGATTGGATATGTCGGTTTTTGTGGCTCCGACCTCAACACCTTCAGGAGTGCCAATCCCCTGGCACGGTACCCAGTCGTCCCTGGCCACGAGATAGGAGCCGTGATAGAAGCGGTTGCGCCGGATGTACCTTCACACCTTCGTCCCGGCATGCATGCTACCGTCAATCCCTACTCCAGTTGTGGCAAGTGTCCTGCCTGTCTGAACGACCGGCCCAACGCCTGCGAGTTCAACCAGACACTGGGGGTACAACGCAACGGAGCCATGGCGGCATATATCACGCAGCCATGGGAGAAGGTGCTCACAGACGATCAGCTCTCCGTGCGTGATATGGCGTTGGTGGAGCCGATGAGTGTCGGATTTCACGCCGTGGATCGTGCAAGGGTAAAGGACACCGATCGGGTAATGGTAATCGGTTGCGGCATGATCGGCTTGGGTGCCATCATCCGTGCCGCAATCAGAGGTGCCCGGGTGATAGCCGTGGATCTCGATGAACAGAAGCTCTCCCTCGCTGCAGAGCTGGGAGCCCGCGAGACCATCAACTCGTCGAAAGAGGATGTCAGGGCACGGATCATGGAGATCAGCGGACAACGGGGTGCCGACGTGGTGATTGAGGCGGTGGGCCGCCCGGAGACCTACCGCACAGCCATTGATGCAGCGACTTTCACTGGTAGGGTGGTCTTTATCGGTTACGCGAAGGAAGAGATCGCTTTCGACACCCAATATTTCGTAAAAAAGGAGCTCGACATCCGTGGGTCACGCAACGCCCTCCCGGCCGACTTCAGGGCTGTGATCGCCTATCTCAGGGAGAGGCGCTGCCCGGTAGATAAGCTGATCTCCGGTATCTTTGCCCCCGGGGAGGCAGAGGCTGCACTGCAGCAATGGTCATCAAACCCCGGGAAGGTTTTCAGGTATTTAATACGCTTTGGATCATGAATTACCTGTTGATAGATGCACATGCCCACCTCTGGCTGTCACAGGATGCAGAGGTAAATGGCCGGCAGATCAAAACACTGACGAACGGGAAATCGCTGTTCATGGGTGAGGTGCGGCAGATGCTGCCACCCTACATGACCGACGGCAGAAATAGCGCGGAGATATTTCTCTCCAACATGGATTACGCGCAGGTGGCAGCCAGCGTGATCACACAGGAGTATATCGACGGGAACCAGAACGACTACCTGGTGGAGGTGCAGCGAACCTACCCGGAGCGGTTTCTCTGCTGCGGGATGGTGGACCTGCGAAAGCCCGGTTTCTGCCGGGAGGCGGAAGAGCTGATCAGAAACGGATTCAGAGCCATCAAGATTCCCGCACAACGGCTGATCACCGATACAGGCAGAACATGGCTCACCGGGGAGGAGATGATGCAGCTCTTTCACATGATGCAGGAGAAGGGGATCATCCTCTCCATCGACCTGGCCGACGGTGCTACACAGGTGGCAGAGATGGAGGAGATCATTGCCGCCTGCCCCTCACTGAAGATTGCCATCGGTCATTTCGGTATGGTGACACGAAAGGAGTGGCAGGAGCAGATCAAACTGGCCCGACACGAACATGTGATGATTGAGTCGGGTGGCATTACCTGGCTCTTCCACGAAGAGTTTTATCCCTTTATCGGAGCCATCTGGGCTATCCGCGAAGCTATCGAGCTGGTAGGTATCGACAAGCTGATGTGGGGATCCGATTATCCCCGCACCATGGTGGCCATCACCTACAGGATGTCGTACGACTTCGTCATCCGATCAACTCTGCTCACGGAAACAGAAAAAGCACTCTTCCTCGGCCTCAATGCGCAAAAGTTCTATGGCTTTGGCGAATTGCCCAAGATGCCCTATTTCAAAAACATGTCGGAATAATGGATTCAATATCAAATCATTACAATTGATTCTTAATATAAAAGCTCCTATGAAACAGATTTCTCTCGGCACCCTGTTGCTGATCCTATTTCAGATAAACTTGACTGCCCAAGATTCCTGTAGTGGAAAAAACGAACAACCTATCTACCTCAACACCACCTACTCCTTTGAGGAGAGAGCAACCGATCTTGTCTCCCGGCTTACACCGGAAGAGAAACAGACCCTGCTGGGGAATACCATGTCACCTATCCCCCGGCTGGGGATCAACAAGTATGATGTGTGGGGCGAGGCACTGCATGGGGTTGTAGGCAGAAACGACAACGCCGGAATGACAGCCACCTCATTCCCCAACAGCATCGCCGTGGGCAGCACCTGGGATCCGGAGCTGATACGAAAAGAGGCCTCCGTGATTGCAGATGAGGCCAGGGGTTTCAACAACGAAAGAATCTTCACCCTCACCTACTGGTCGCCAGTCATCGAACCGGCAAGGGATCCCCGCTGGGGCCGTACCGCCGAGAGCTACAGTGAAGATCCCTTTCTAATCTCGAAACTGGCCGGCGGTTTTGTGAGAGGGATGATGGGTGATGACTCCAGCTACCTGAAAACGGTGCCTACCGGTAAACACTACATCGCCAACAACAGCGAATACAACCGTCACAACGGCAACTCGGAACTCGACGAACGGGATATGCGTGAATTTTATCTCAGCCCATATAAATCACTGATTGAGAAAGATAACCTCCCCGCCATCATGACGGCTTACAATGCCGTGAACGGAGTCCCCGTCTCTGCCAGCAAATTTCTTGTTGACTCTATTGCCAGAAAAACATTCGGCCTACAGGGGTATGTGACGGGCGACTGCGGGGCGATCTCCGACATCTATCAGGGGCATCATTACCTGAGAGATGGAGTAGAGGCCACGGCAGCCGGTCTGAAGGCCGGTGTAGACTCAGACTGTGGAGGAGAGTATCAGAGCAATGCGCTGGAAGCATTGCAACAGGGCTTGATCACCATGGCGGATATCGACAGGGCATTGATCAATATGATGACCATCCGCATGCGGCTGGGTGAGTTTGATCCCCCCTCCATCGTCCCCTACTCCAGACTCAGGCCTGACATCATTAACGACCCTGCACACAACGACCTGGCACTGGAGATCGCAACGAAGAGCCCGGTCCTGCTGAAAAATGAACCGGTGGCAAGCACCGGCAGTAGAGCACTCCCCCTCTGCCCGGAAAAGGTCCGCACGATTGCAGTCCTGGGACCGCAGGCCGACAGAGTGGAACTGGGTGATTATTCCGGCCTGGTGGAGAAGCACTACAGCATCTCCCACCTGCAGGGACTCCGCAACTACATCGAACAACACAACCTCCCCATCGAGCTGTTTCATGCTGAAGGGGGCAATACAAGCCGCAAAACCGATTTCTTCGTGCTGCACAGTTTCACCACGCGCAGCAGCAGCGGTGAGCGCAAAGAGTACAACGCCACCGCTTTCGATGCTGCCGCTCCCGGCATCATCGCCGCGGAACGGTTCGGCAACCTCTCGCTGCAGGGCATCAAGGATGGTGACTGGACAGCCTACCACAACATCGACATCACTCACCTGGATTCACTGATCCTGCAACTGAACGTGACACAAAGTGGCGGCACCCTGGAGGTGAGGGTGGGTGCAGCCACCGGCAACATCATCGCCTCGCAGACCATTGAGAATAGCGCTGTCCCCCGCTCTTTTGGAAGAGGGGTCACACTCCCGGTAAAAGTGAACACACTCGGCATCACCGGACCGCAGGATCTCTACTTTGTCTTTCGGGAGCCGCAACCGGAGTCAGTAGACCCCGAAACACTCAACAGGGTGGCCGCAGCCGATGTGGCACTCATATTCGTGGGCACAGACCAGAATACCGGCAGAGAGGAATCGGACCGCTTCTCCCTCTCCCTGCCTGGCAATCAGATGCAGCTGATAGAGGCGGTGGCTGCTGTCAATCCCAATACCATCGTGGTGATGCAAACAATGGGCATGGTGGAGGTGGAAGCCATCAAGCAGAACCCGAACATTCCCGGATTGATATACACCGGCTATAACGGTCAGGCACAGGGAACAGCCATGGCAAAAATCCTGTTCGGCGAGGTCAATCCCGGCGGAAAGAGCAGCGTTACCTGGTATCGCTCCGTCAATGACCTTCCTGCGTTTGGTAATTATGCACTGCGGGGTGATGAGACCAGAAATGGCAGGACCTACTGGTATTTCGACAAGGAGGTCTCCTATGAGTTCGGTTACGGACTCTCCTACACCACTTTTGACTATAGTGATTTCAGCATCAGCAAGAAGGAGATCACCCCCTATGACAGGATCACCATCACCACAGATGTAACCAACAGTGGAGAGAGAGACGGCGACGAGATTGTACAGGTCTACCTCAGGACAGCCGATGCCCAGGCGAAAGGACGGCCGCTCAAACGGTTGAAAGGGTTCAAAAGGGTCACCATCCCCGCCGGACAGACCCGAACCGTTTCCATCGACATCGACTGCGCCGATCTCTGGTACTGGGAGGCGGAGCAAAACCACATCACCTTCGACCAAGGGGCTTACACCTTTGAGGTGGGCGCCTCTTCACGCGATATCAGGGGGACTGTTGAAGCGGTGATGAAAGGACAATTGAAGCCAGCACTGGCAACGGTTGTAGCCGAGTCGGACAAGATGATCCTGCAACCGGGAGAGACGGCACAGACCCGCCTGTCGGCAACACTGCTGGACGACAGCTTCATCGCTACTGAGAAGACTCAGGTTACCTATAAAAGTAACAATCCGTCGGTGGTGAGTGTGGACCAAAACGGAACAATCACGGCACAACTCCCGGGCGTTGCTTCCGTCTTCGCCTACGTTACCTACAACGGCACTACAGCATCCGACAGCTACCCGGTCAAGGTGGTTCCCAACCTGACCCCCGCTTCGATCAAGGTGAACGGCAAGCCACTTAAGGTATTCAACCCAGAAGTGAAAGCTTACAGTTTTCTGATGAAAGAGCAGTCTGCCATACCGGTGGTGGAAGCAACAGCGGTAAGTGAGGCAACCAGCGTTGAGATTAAACAGGCCACTGCCATTCCCGGCACAGCCATTATACGTTTTATTGACTACCATACGATGGAAGAGAACCGCTACTACCTGAACTTCGACCGCCCCTCCGTGAGCGATGAATTCAATGGAACCCGTCCAGGTTCACAGTGGAAGTGGATCAGGGAGAACAGTGTCAATCACTCCTTCTCATCCAACCCGGGTTCACTCACTATCACCACCGAAAAGGGGGATGTATCGGAAAAGAGCAACAACGCCCGCAACCTGCTCCTGCAAAGTGCCAATAACGACTGGACCATAGAGACAAAACTATTTGGCTCACGGGCTCCCTCACAACCGGAGAATGCAGGAATCATTGCATGGCAGGACGACCACAACTTCGTGAAACTGATGCTCCGTGCAGTGACCAAGACCACCCGACAGAAAGGACCACAGCCGGGCACCATAGAGCTGTTGGTGGAAGAGAATGATATTGCAAAATCTGTGGCGACGTTTGACCTGAAGGAGACGATTACCGGTGATCAACCCCTCTACCTCCGATTGACAAAAGAGGGAGCCCGCTACACTGCATACCATTCATTCAACGGTGAGGAATATCATATGCTTGGTAGCGCAGATGCCATGCTGCGTGATATCAGGGTGGGCCTGATTGCCTGCGACGGCATCATCACGCAGAGCATGACCAGCACCTTCTGGTTCGATTCCGACACCACCAAACCGGACACACCGTTTGATGTCTCATTTGATTATTTTCATATCAAGAATGAAGGAATTGCTTATGACCGGATAAAGTGAAAAAGATAAAGGAGAAGGAGAACGGTTTTGAATCACAACAACAGGACAATGCTGTTGGTTTTTCAGACAAATATTGTTATCTTTGAAGTATCATTTTCTATATAATAATAGAAGGAGGCATTGCCACAATGTTTAAGGGATGATACTGTCCGCTGACTGTTTTGTTTGATGTACCAGAATATATTTGTTGATGAAAACCAGATTCATAATTGCCGTTCTCCTTCTTTCCGTTTCCTTCAGCTATTCCTCGAATGTGAAATTCTATGATATCAACAGCATTCACGGAATCAGCATGCGGGAAGTGGCTTCCGTATGTATGGACCGGAACGGTTTTATCTGGGCATCCTCTAAGAGCGGCATACTGCGGCTAACAGACAACAGCTACCATATCTATCAGTTACCCTACGAAACGCCCAACATCATTTACACAAAACTACTATACGACAATGACTCACTCCTGGCTTTCACCAATAACGGGCAGATATTTCTCTACAATGCTGTGTTCGATCGTTTCGATCTGCTGATCGACATCCGCAAACCACTGAATGACACCCATCTGGTACTGAACAGGATTGCTGTTGACAAAAACGGGTCCATCCTGATTGCTGCATCCACCGGTTTGTACAAATACCAGGATAACAAACTGATTACAATAGGAAAAGAAAAATATGCAGATCTGCATGATTTCGTCTGGATTGATGAGGTACAGCTGCTGATGGCCACCAATAACGGATTCTGGTTGATGAACACCCATTCCCTCACAGACAGGCAACTCTACAAATATGAAGAAGATAACGAATTAAAGGTCACAAAATTATACTACAACCATTCGGATGAGCAGCTTTGGATAGGGACCAATTCCGACGGGTTGTATCTCTATGATGTATCCAGAAATATTTTAACAAAACCATCACTAGATCCTTTTCCCAAACAACCCGTTCAGGCTATTGTGGCTAATACTGACACCACAGTGATGATCGGGATTGACGGACAGGGGATCTGGGAACTGACCAACGACGGACGACAGGTTTTGAATATCTACAAGGAAAACCCCGACAATCCGCTCTCTCTGAAAGGGAACGGGGTCTATGACATATTCCTCGATCAGAACAAACGTATCTGGGTATGTACCTACAGCGGCGGACTTTCCTATTTTGATCAGGAATCGGCAGAGGTTACACAAATTACTCATCAGATCAACAACCCCAACTCACTGAGCAATGATAATGTGAACAAAGTCCTGGAAGACAGCAGAGGCAACATATGGTTCGCAACCAATAACGGTGTGAGCTGCTGGAATAAGACTACAAATAGCTGGCGCACCTATTATCAGAACCTGCAGGAACAGGCGCAGGTTTTCCTTTCACTATGTGAAGACCTAAATGGCAACATCTGGGCAGGCACCTATTCTTCTGGCGTCTATGTCATCGATGGTGAATCCGGCAGGGAAATTGCCCACCATTCGAGCGAAAATAGCTCCTCATCCATGACAAATGACTATATTTTTGATATTTACAGAGATAGTAATGGGGATCTCTGGATGGGCAGTCCGTTGGGTCAGATCTTCCGTTACATCGAAAGTGAGAAGCGTTTCAAGGCCTATCCATTTCAACCGGTCTATGCATTTACGGAACTCTCACCGGGGAATCTTCTGCTTGCCTGCACCTACGGACTGAGTCTGCTGAACACTCATTCGGGCCGTACACGGACAATCCTGGAGGGATATCTCCTGTATGACCTGATCATCATTGGAGACAATGTATGGATGGCAACTTCTGGCGACGGACTGGTGCGCTATAACCTGAGGGATAACACTGTAGAAAAATTCACTACCAATGAGGGATTACTTTCCAACTATGTGAACTGTATCCTCAGGGAAGGTAAACACCTCTGGCTGGGGACTGAGTCGGGGCTTTGCAAATTCAATACGGAAGAGAAGAATATTGAAATTTTCTCCTCTCTGCCTTCATTTTTCAATGTCTCATTCAACCAGAATGCATCCATAAAGCTTGCTAACGGTCAGCTCATCTGGGGCACCAGCAGCGGTGCACTGATGTTTGAACCGGATGCAATGCTTTTTTCACCCTCCAGAGGGAGAATTTATTTCCAGGATATCGTCATATCAGGGCGTTCATTACGGAACCATCCCCATTTTTCACTTACATCACCGCTCGATGAATTGCAGGAGATATCACTGAAATATGACCAAAACACGCTTACACTTGAGATTTTGTCTATCGGAACAACAGCACTCTCATCGAAATTCGCCTGGAAAATGGAAGGGATTGACGAAGATTGGACACAGCCGACCAATTCCCGGGCAATCACATATGCAAGCATGCCCAGTGGCAACTATTCACTGAAAATCAGGATGTACGACAACTCCCTGAAACAGATTATCCAGGAGCGTTCTCTGCTGATTCAGATCACCCCTCCCTGGTGGAAAACAATCTGGTTTCGTTTGCTGCTCTTTATCTTTACCGCGGCTATTCTTGCGCTTATCCTCAGATACTACATCAACCGCATAAGGCAACAACATGCTGAAGATAAGATCAGCTTTTTCACCAATATGGCACACGACATCCGCACTTCTCTTACACTGATCAACGCGCCCATAGAGGAACTGAAAAAGGAGAAGAACCTCTCGGAGAAAGGACGTTATTTCCTCAATCTGGCTACTGAACAAGCCGGTCGCCTTTCCTCCGTAGCAAACCAGCTGCTCGATTTCCAGAAAGTGGACATCGGCAAGGGTCAGGCTTTCTTTATAATGAGCGACATAGTCAGGATAGTGAGTCAGCGGAAATCTATGTTCGATGCTGCAGCAGCCAAACAGAAAATAAAACTTCTTTTTCACTCCAATTGTGAGTCCTATATAACAGCAGTGGATGAACTGAAAATTGAAAAAGTGGTAGACAACCTGATTTCGAATGCCATCAAGTATTCTCATCCGGAAGGAGAGGTTGAAATAAAACTAACCTGCGAACCAAGCAGATGGGTACTGGAGGTGAGAGATCAAGGCCTGGGTATTTCAGAAAATGCCCAGAAAAAACTCTTCAGGGAGTTTTACAGGGGAGACAATGTGGTCAACTCAACCATTGTAGGTTCAGGTATCGGCCTGCTGCTGGTGAAAAACTACGTAGCCATGCACGAAGGTACCATATCACTTGAGAGCAGGGAAAATGAAGGCTCCCTGTTTCGGATCACCGTCCCTTATAAAGAGGTTTCAACACTATCTCCATCGCTGTCAGTAAACAGGCAAAGTAACAATAAACAGGAATCCCTGCCAGCCACAGACGTCGAGGCCATCACTGAAAACAACCAGAAGAGTACTCAGAAGGATTATTTGCTGATTGTGGAAGACAATGATACATTGACAGAGTTCCTGCAGCAATCGCTGCAGAGCAGATACAAAATCGCTGCCGCCAGCGATGGCGAAATTGCCTGGAATATGATCCGGAAAAAAATGCCCGATCTGATCATCTCTGATGTGATGATGCCCAATATGGATGGGTTTGAACTCTGCCGGCTCATCAAGTCTACCTATGAAACATCTCATATACCGGTCATCCTGTTGACCGCATTGAACGAGAAAGCTGATCAGCTGCAGGGGCTGGGGTTGGGAGCAGATGATTATCTCACCAAACCGTTCGACATGACTCTGCTTCATCAACGCATATCCAATATCATCCAGAACCGGAAAATTGTCAGGGATAAAGCTCTCCGTCTGATCGATGAAAGGGAAAATGAAAGTGAATCGATCTATCTCAATGAATTGGACGATCAGTTTGTGAAGAAAGCGGTGAGTGTGGTACATGCAAACATGGACAACTCACAATTTAACAAGGAGGCTTTTGCCTCAGAAATGAATGTCAGCTCCTCACTTCTTTATAAAAAGATCAAATCGCTGACAGATTTGTCGCCCATCGATTTCATCAAGAGCATCCGGCTGAATCATGCACTGAAACTGATCCAGTCCGGTAAATACACAGTGACAGAGGTGAGTGAATTATGTGGTTTCTCCAGTGTAAAGTATTTTAGTGCTGCCTTCAAGGCCTATTACGGGAAATCCCCATCCAAGCTCTGAAATAATTCTGAATTATCTATAATAGTGAATTAACTATCCAAAATCAGGATGCATTCATTACGGAGTAAACTAAATTTGCATAACACACAATCTTTTTTTACCATAATGAATGCAAAGAAAAATTTACGAATGTAGCGGGCGGCTTCACCGGTAACCTGATCGGACTGCATGCCACCACCAAGAATGATGCACTGCCAGAATAATTAAAGCTGGCTTGACAAAGATAAAGCGATCTGCAAAATATTCTATTCTAAACCTGGCTCTGGTGATTTCCAGAAAAAGAAAAACAGATTACAATGAAACATTGTGAAACTTTCAGGAAAGTGACAGGATTGCTCCTACTCCTATTCTTTTTTAACCCTTCTGGCAACGCCAATGAGTGGCAGAAAACTGACAAAGGAGCCAAAATCAACACAGGCAACAGCACGATAGAAGTACAATTCTTCTCATCCACCATCGTACGCATATTGAAATGGCCGACCGGAACCGATTTTGTGAAGGAGAGCCTCTCGGTGGTCAAGAGTGCTGAAAAGAGCGCTCTCAGATACGGGACGAAAGGTGATCTGATCACGCTCACAAGCGACATGATGAGCGTAGAGGTAAACAGCATCAGCGGACAGGTACTGTTTCACACAAAGGAGGGACAGCAGCTGCTGGCGGAAAAGCCCTCCGGAAGCACCTTTACCCCGTTCAACGATGCCGGAAGTGCAACCTACAACGTGGGTCAGTCCTTTCTGCTGGAGGAGGATGAGGCGATCTACGGGCTGGGGATCCAGCAACAGGGGAAAATGAATCAACGGAACGCAAGCCTCCGCATGATCCAGGGCAACACCGATGATTACATTCCCTTCTTCCAGTCGGTGAAAGGATATGGCCTTTTCTGGGACAACTACTCACCCACGCAGTTCACCGATTCACCGGAGGAGACCTCTTTCGTTTCGGAGGTGGGTGACGGCATCGATTACTACTTCCTCTACGGGGGCGACGCCGATGGTGTGGTTGCCGCAATGCGTGAACTCACAGGAGATGTGCCTATGTTCCCCCTCTGGAGCTACGGCTACTGGCAGAGCAAGGAGCGATACAAGAGCCAGGATGAGACGGTGGGTGTGGTCAGGAGATACCGGGAGCTGGGTGTGCCACTCGACGGCATCATCCAGGACTGGCAGTACTGGGGTAATAACTACCTCTGGAACGCCATGGAGTTCCTCAATCCTGAGTTCTATGACCCGGCAAGGATGGTTGAGGATGTACATCGCCTCCATGCGCATATGATCATCTCCATCTGGTCATCATTCGGCCCCATGACCAAGCAATACAGGGAGCTGAAGGAGGACAACATGCTGATGGACTTCATCACCTGGCCCCAGTCAGGCTCGGAAAAGTGGCCGCCCAACCCCGACTATCCCTCTGGAGTGAGGGTTTACGATGCCTTTCATCCCCGTGCGAGGGAAATCTACTGGAAATACCTGAACAGCGGCTTGCTATCCCTGGGCATGGATGGCTGGTGGATGGACTCTACCGAGCCAGACCACCTCGACTGGAAGCCTGAAGATTTTGACAACCAGACCTATCTGGGCTCCTTCCGAAAGGTGCGCAATGCCTATCCGCTGATGACCGTAGGTGGGGTCTACACCAACCAACGCAAGGTAATGAGCGACAAACGGGTATTCATCCTCACCCGCTCTGCCTTCGCGGGGCAACAGCGTTACGGTGCCAACGTCTGGTCGGGCGATGTTGTCGCATCCTGGGATGCCCTCCGTAATCAGATATCGGGGGGACTCAACCTGACCCTTTGCGGCATCCCCCATTACAACAGCGATATCGGCGGATTCTTCCTTTGGAATTTCCCCCGGAAGCTGCAGGACACTGAATACCGGGAACTCTACGTGCGTTGGCTGCAGTTCGGTGCTTTCTCACCCATGATGCGTTCCCATGGTGCCGATGCGCCCCGTGAGATCTGGCAGTTTGGACAGAAAGGCGAGAAACAGTATGATGCCATTGAAAAATTTATCCGTTTGCGCTACCGGCTGCTGCCATACATCTATTCCACTTCGTGGGATGTGACACACAACCGATCCAGTATGATGAGGGCGTTGATGATGGACTTTGCAGATGACAGAAAGGTACTGGATATCAATGATCAGTACCTGTTCGGCAGATCGCTGCTGGTGGCTCCGGTGACCGAGTCGATGTACACCCGGGAAAACCGGGAGGATTACTCCGTCACCGGCAGCCGGGAGCTCTACCTGCCGTCAGGTGCAAAGTGGGTCGACTTCTGGTCAGGCGAACTGCTCAATGGCGGGCAGACTATCCGGCGTGAGACACCCATTGATATCATACCCCTCTATGTGAAGAGCGGCTCCATCCTTCCCATCGGTCCGGAGTTGCAGTATGCTGAGGAGAAACCTTGGGATAATCTGGAAATAAGGGTTTACCCCGGTGCCAACGGCTCCTTCACCCTTTACGAGGATGAGAATGACAACTACAATTATGAGAAAGGGCTCTTTTCCACCATCTCTTTCAACTGGGATGACAAGAGGAGAAGGCTAACCATCGGGGCACGCGAAGGAGAGTTCCCCGGCATGCTACAGGAACGCACCTTTCATATCACACTGGTTTCACAGGAAAAAGGAAAAGGGATGAACCTGGATCAAAAAAGCGATAGAAAAGTGGTCTATACCGGGGAAAAAATAACCCTGAAACTATGACATCATGAACAGAAAATTTTTATGGATTTTGCTCAGTTGCTCTTTCAATAAATCTACCTGCATTAGAATGGAAACAACTGCCCAATCATGAAGATAACAAGAATGAAAAAAATATATACCCATAAGCTAACATAAAATGCAAATGAATATCCGACCGATTCCCACAAAGGGTACCGTTGTCATCATGCTGATGACATGGATGAGATTGACAATGGGAGGTGCAGCGTTTGCACAAAACCCCATCGTCCAGACAATGTATACCGCCGACCCGGCCCCCATGGTGTGGAACGACCGGCTCTACCTCTATACCACCCATGATGCCGACGGTTCCACATGGTTCACCATGGACGACTGGCGGCTCTACTCCACCAACGACATGGTGAACTGGACCGATCATGGGGTAATGCTCTCCTATACCGATTTCAAGTGGGCCAAGGGCGATGCCTGGGCAGCGCAGTGTATCGAGAGAGATGGCAAATTTTATCTCTATGTTCCCGTAATCTCAAGAGAGAACAACCGGAGTGCCATTGGCGTGGCGGTGGCAGACAGTCCCCTGGGACCGTTTTATGACCCGCTGGGAAAGCCGCTGGCACAAACCGACTGGGGAGATATCGACCCCACCGTCTTTATCGACGACGACGGTCAGGCCTACCTCTACTGGGGAAATCCCAATCTCTACTACGTGAAGCTGAACGATAATATGATCTCCTACGAAGGAGATATCGTGAAGGTACCCCTTACCGAGGAGTCGTTCGGCAAAAGAGAAGGAGACCCGCAGCGTAGCACGCTCTACGAGGAGGGTCCCTGGCTCTATAAGAGAAACGACCTCTACTACCTCTTCTGGCCGGGAGGTCCCCTTCCGGAACATATCGGTTACTCCACCAGCCAGAGCCCGGAAGGACCCTGGAAGTATGGGGGAGTGGTGATGCCGGCCCAGGGAAGAGCATTTACCAATCATCCCGGGGTAATCGACTTCCGCGGGCAGACCTACTTCTTCTACCACAACGGTGCTCTGCCGGGCGGTGGTGGCTTTACCCGCTCTGTGGCGGTGGAAGAACTCAATTTTAATCCCGACGGATCCATCCCGCAACTGAACATGACCGAGGGGATCAGGAAAGGATTGGCCACACTGAATCCCTTTGTTTTGAACCAAGCCGAGACCATCGCATTCTCAGAAGGGTTCAAGTCATCACAAAACGACCAGGTGGGAGTATTTGTGACGGCCAATCGGGACGGCAGCTATATCAAAGTACGCGATGTCGATTTCCGGGAGAAGGGAGCCATAAAATTTACCGCCCGTGTAGGCACCACACACAATAATCCCGTCACCCTGGAGGTGAGGCTCGGAAGCAAGGAGGGTGAGAAGATTGCCTCTATGCGCATTCCCCGTACCGGGGGTAGCGACCGCTGGGCTCTGATATCGGCTGATCTGCCCAATATCACCGGTCTGCACGATCTCTACTTCGTCGTCAGGGGAAACCCGAAAAGCCACCTGATGTACTTCGATTACTGGATGTTCTCTGAATAATGGAATTATCACCTGACAATCATCGAATGAACGACCATCACTAAAAATATGAAATCAAAATAACAATGAAGCATCTATTTCTTACACCCTCTATTCTTTTCGCTTTCTTCACAAATATCCTGTTTGCACAAATTGCCACGGTATCCAGTCCTGATGGTCAGCTGAAGCTACAGCTCTACCTCGAGGAGGGGCAACCCCAATATTCCGTGAAGTATGCAGGCAAAACCATCCTGGAACAATCGCCACTGGGTATTATCACCAACGAGGGAGATTTCAGCAAGAACCTGATAATCAAAGACTTTTTAACCTCAACTGTGGATAAAAGCTACACCCAGGAAAAAATCAAGCGGTCGTCGGTCCACTATGAGGCCAACAGGTTGATCTGCTCTTTCGAAGATACCAGACAGAGAGGACTGGAGATTGTTTTCCAGGTGAGTAACAACGACGTGGCGTTCCGTTATGAGCTCCCGCAATGGGGCGAAAGAAGAGCCTGCGTGGTGGAAAAGGAAACAACCGGCTTCAATTTTCCGGAATTCACCACTACCTTTCTCTCACCGATGATGGGGGCCATGGGTGGCTTTGCCAGAACCTCACCAAGCTATGAAAGCGGCTATACCAATGATGAACCGGTGGGAAAACCAACCTATGGCAACTTGGGATATGTCTTCCCAGGCCTCTTCCGCATAGGCAACGACGGATGGGCATTGATCTCCGAAACCAGGGTGACCAGTCAGTACTGCGCTTCTCACCTGAGCGATGGCACAAAAGAGGGGCTCTACCGGGTGGCATATCCTGACATACGGCAGAACAACGGTTTCGGTAGCAGTGGTGTGCAACTCTCACTTCCCGGTGTCACCCCCTGGCGGACCATCACGGTGGGCAGCAGCCTGAAACCGATCGTGGAGACCACCATCCCGTTCGACCTGGTGGAGCCGCTCTACGAAGCGTCGCAGGAGTACCAATATGGGCGGGGCACCTGGAGCTGGATCGTCTGGCAGGACCAAAGCATGAACTGGGAGGACCAGGTGAAGTACATCGACCTGGCCGCTGAGATGGGATACGAATATATCCTGATCGATGCCCTGTGGGATTCCAACATCGGCTATGAGAGAATGGAGGAGCTGATCGGTTATGCCCACGAAAAGGGTGTGGATGTCTTCCTCTGGTACAACTCCAACGGAGGATTCAATGATGCACCTCAGGGACCCAGGAACAGAATGCACACCTCGATCGCCAGGAAAGAGGAGATGAAATGGCTGAAAAAGGTTGGCGTCAAAGGACTGAAAGTGGATTTCTTCGGTGGGGACAAACAGGAGACCATGCGCTTGTACGAAGATATTCTCTCCGATGCCAATGACTACGGGTTGATGATTATTTTCCACGGATGCACACTGCCACGCGGATGGGAACGGATGTACCCCAACTATGTGGGCAGCGAGGCGGTGCTTGCCTCCGAGATGCTGATCTTCTCACAGGATGTGCGGGAGAATGAGGCTTTCTACGCCACCCTGCATCCCTTTATCCGCAACAGCGTGGCCAGCATGGAATTCGGAGGAGTCTTCATGAATAAATTCCTCAACCGGGGAAACAGCAGGGGGCAAACACGTCTCACCAGCGACGTGTTTCAGATTGCGACCGGCATCCTCTTTCAAAATTCGGTGCAGATGTTTGCGCTCACCCCCAACAACCTGACCGATGCACCTGCATTCCTGATCAATTTCATGAAGGAGATCCCCACCACCTGGGATGAGACATTGTATATCGACGGCTACCCGGGTAAATATTCGGTCATAGCCCGCCGCCATGGGGAGCAGTGGTACATTGCCGGTGTGAATGCCATGGAGGAGCCACTGGAACTGGAACTGAACCTGCCCATGGTGGCCGGGGAGAAAGTGACCATCTACTCCGACAACAGCGAGAGAATGCCACTCGTCACCGACAACAGGATCAAGAGAAACGGCAAAGTGACCGTCACGCTCCAGCCCAGGGGTGGTTTTGTCATTAAACATTAGGAAATAGCCCCGCTTTCATTTATCCGGAATAGTTATGCTCTTCACAACCAGGAGACACAATGATATCTGATTAAAAAAAAAATTCCCATGAAACGATCGACTCTTTTATTCTTTCAATTGCTTTTATTCGCTACAATCAATCAAGCTAAATCACAGGACCTCATCCTTAATGACCTGGAATATTTCGAACGACAGGGCGTCAATGTGCTGGTATACAGCAATCTCTTTACCGGTGGCTTCAACGACGAGAAAAATGCCGGCATCGAACTAATCCACCATGGCGTGCGGACAGCACAGGGTGGCGCAGTACGTCTCTCCAACACACCGGAACAGTGGGACCTTGTGCCGGAAATACCCACCCGGACAGTAGACCGTGCTACCAAAACCATTGAATCGCTGTTGCGGTATGATGATTACGATTTCGAATCGCGCGTGGTGGTTACGGCAAAAGGCAAAGGGGTGGAGATATCTGTCTGGCTCGATGAACCCCTTCCCGATGAGCTGGTGGGAAAGGCCGGATTCAACCTGGAGTTCCTCCCCTCTCAATACTGGGGAAAGGCCTACCTGATGGACGGGCGTTTCAACCGCTTCCCACGATACGCGGTGGGAAACACGGTAACCCGCCCCAACAGTGAAAAGCCAAAACAATTCAAGGGATATGTCACCTCAGACGACCGGGGTACCGGCCGGTTCATCGACCCCCTTCCGCTCGAAACAGGTCGCTCTATGCTACTGGCTCCCGATGCGGCCGAAAGAATGGTGAAGATCACCTCGCACGATGCCAACCTTATGCTGTACGATGGGCGCATACTGGCTCAGAATGGATGGTTTGTGCTCCGCAGCCTCCTTCCCGCTGGCAAAACAGGTAGGGTGCTGACCTGGACAGTGGAACCCAACGCTGTTAAAGGATGGGTGAGAGAACCCAATATCGGCTTCTCACAGGTAGGTTATCTACCTTCGCAGCCCAAGGTGTCGGTCATTGAGCTGGACAAGAAAGACAAACCACTCGAGACGGCTTCAATCTATAAGATTGGTGAGGATGGCAATGCGACAGAGGTGTTCAACGGCAAAATCACTTCCTGGGGCGACTATTTCAAGTATCACTATGTGAAGTTCGATTTTAGCCCGGTCAACACCCCGGGGATATACTATATCCAGTACGGCGACTGCATCACCAATAACTTTATCATCGAAGAGAATGTCTACGACAAGATCACCGATGCCACCAGCGATATCTGGATCCCGATACACATGAATCACATGTATGTGAACGAAGCCTACAGGGTGTGGCACGGGGAGCCTTTCAAGGAGGGGTACCGACAGGCACCGCCCAACACCGATCATTTCGACCTGCACTGGCAGGGACCCACCACCGATACGAAATACAAGGCGCTGGAGCTGATTCCCGGGTTGAACGTAGGGGGGTTCTTCGATGCGGGTGATTTTGATATCGAAACGGGATCGAACATCAACGTGGTGCAGAACTTCGTACAGATATGGGAGTATTTTAAACCGACGCGCGATCAAACCTTTGTCAATCACACACAACGTTATGTGGATCTACATCGTCCGGACGGAACACCCGATATGCTGCAGTTCATTGAGCACGGTACCATGCAACTGCTGGCACAGGCGGAAATCATCGGCCATATGGCACAAGCACTTACAAATTCAGTACTCGACAATTACCATCACCTGGGCGATGCTGCATCCATCACCGACGGTCTGCCCTATAACCCTGAGCTAGGCCCCTTCGAGGTGGCTGCCGACGGCCGGTCGAGTGGTGTGAAGGATGATATGTGGGCATTCACCAGCCGAAATCCGGGACTCGACCTTAGGGCAGCAACCATGTTCGCCGCTGCCAGCAGGGCTCTCAGGGGATATAACGACGACCTGTCGGAGAGAGCATTACAGCAATCCAAGAGACTGTTGAAAGAGGCAACGGAGCTGCTTGCCGACAGACCCTCCCGGCAGGAGGGACGGGGTTTTGAATCCGGTGATATCGCCACCTATCTGCAACTCTACATCTCCACCGGTGAGAAATCCTATCTCGACCGATTTCAGGAACTGCTCTGGCCGGCACTGGAGCGGAATGTGACTTTCAACATTCTGACAGCTTTGCACGCCATTCCACACCTCGACGCATCCTACAAAGAAAAACTGCGACCCTACGTGTTACAATACAAAGACTATATCGAAGAGCTGGAACATGACAATCCCTACGGACTGCCCATCGGATTGGCGAACTGGGCCGGCGGGGGAGCTGTGGTCAACTTCGGCACCACCATTTGCTTTGCCAATAAGTATTTCCCTGATCTGATCGATGCGAACCATGCATTCAAAGTTACCAGCTGGCTCTACGGATGTCATCCCTATCACAACTATTCGCTGGTGGCCACCCTGGGTGCCACACGCCCCAAAGCGGTCTTCTACGGCAATAACAGGGCCGACTTCTCCTTCATCCCGGGAAACATGGCACCGGGCATCCTCTTCCGTAAGCCGGATCACTTCGAAAATTACGACGACTGGCCCTTCCTATGGGGTCAGAATGAGGGTACCATTGCAGGTAATACCGGGTACCTGATCTTTGGATCGGCGTTTAACGACATGGTAAAGAAATAAACCGTTTGTAGCAAGTAGCTGATTGTGACTTCCCATGCCGTATGCAGCCTCTTTTATGGTTTCCACCTTTACCTTTCATAGGGAAGATTACCGAAGAGGATCGCATTCAAGAAAGTGAGGAATGTCCCATCTCATATTCCCCTGAACAACGGATCACTGGCAAAAAGGTTAAAAAGTTCTTAAATAATTTGGTCAAGTAGAATTATAACTAATTTAGAGCCAACCAATAATTTATTAAATCATCCTGGAGAGGATATTTCCGGACATCATTCAAACCCTGTTGAACTATGCGAAAAACACGCGATCAGCACAGTGCGATCGAGTTGAACATCAACGAATTGGGAAAAAGATGATTAAACAGGTGATCCTACCTATTAAGAGAGAAAAATATGAAGAGAATTTGCAATACTATTCGATTATTCATGGCACTGTTCCTGATGGGAACCTGCATGCCGGCCGCAATCTCTGCACAGGATTCCGATGCAGCGAATCTGCGTGGTCCGAGAATTGTGGAAGATGGGGAACCGGTCTCTTTTTTGTCTTCAGGGGAGAAAAAGACCTTTTCGATTTTGATTGGTGGCAATTAATATAATCAAGAAAATGATTCAATATTCCACCCTATTTGGTGTAACACTCTTTTTATGTATGATGCTATCCTGCAGCGTACAACGAGATGACGTGCTCTCACCCCGGGATAAGATCTCATTGAATGAACAGTGGCGCTTCTTCCGGTATGAGCATGCCGATGAAGCCGACGGACTGATCTACGACA
>WOYT01000057.1 GCA_011620695.1 Proteiniphilum sp. | reverse complement strand
GCCGGTACACCCCTTGTCATCCATACCGGGGCGGGATCACCTTTGAGGTAGTGGTCGAAGAACTGTTGCAGGCGAATGGAGAGATCCTTGCTGTTGCGGCGCTGTCTCAGGTTGTGATCTTCCCCGTTGTACTGCAGCATCCATACCGGCTTGCCCAGGCGGCGCAGCGTCATGAAGTACTCGATGCCCTGGTACCAGGGCACCGCACCATCCTTGTCGTTGTGCATGATCAGCAGGGGTGTCTCCACTTTATCGGCAAAGAAAACAGGAGAGTTGTCAATATAGAGCTGGAGTGAATCGCTCATTGCAACTCCGATGCGAGACTGTGTCTGCTCATACTGGAACTGACGGCTGCGTCCCGACTCCCAGCGAATGCCCCCGTAGGCGCTGGTCATGTTCGACACCGGAGCTCCGGCGCCGGCAGCCTTGAACAGATTGGTTCTGGTCACCAGGTAGGCCACCTGGTAACCGCCCCAGCTCTGACCCTGTATTGCCATTCTTTCTTTGTCCACCCAGGCGTTTTGAGCCAGTGCTTCCGCGCCCGACACCACGGCGTTGTAGGCATCCATGCCCGGCTGTCCCACGCTGTAATGAATATCGGGAGTGAAGACCAGATAGCCACGGCTCACGAAGAAAGGGATGTTGATCACAGAGCGACTGGGCGCCGGCGTGAACCAGCGGTAGAGATCATCGGAATGCTTCTCGTAGAAGTAGATCATCATCGGGTAGCGTTGTGCTGGGTCGAAATCCTCCGGCTTGTAGAGAATGCCCTGCAGCGGATCTCCGGTGTAGGAGGTCCAGGAGATAAGCTCCGCTGTTCCCCAGTTGTACGCCTTCATCTGCGGGTTGATAGTAGTCAGCTTTTCCGCTGATTTCCAAAGGTCTGCCGTCACATAGAGGTCGGGTGAAGTATGGAAGTTGCTTTTCTCAAAAAGGTAGAGATCCTGTTCTTTCGCTCTGATCAGCGAACTGTAGGTGAACCCCTCCATCACCCTTTTCTTCAGCGGGTTTCTTCCCTTTTGAGCAAGGGTATACCAGCCATTCTTTTTGCTCTTGTTGTCGAAGGCTGAGAGCAGCAGTTGTTCTTCCTTTTCGATGAATCGTTTTTCCCGGTCGGTGTTCACGTAGCGGAAAGTGAGGGAATCGCTGCGACCCTCTCCACCTGTGATGTTCACCGGATTGGCCTTACCTTTTGGATCGATCTTCCAGATATCAAAGGCGTCATAAAGCAGCAGGAATTCATCCTCCGCCCCCCATGCTGCCAGGCCATAGGGACCCGGTGCTGCCGGCACATCGTTCTTCTCGTTCCAGAAGTTGACCGGGATCTCACGGGTGAGGTTGCGAGTGCTCTCTTCCCGGTTATCGTAGAGCAACCAGTGTTGTTGCGTAGTGTCCCACCAGAGCGTGTAGTTGCCGGCAGGCGAGAGCATTGGCCGTCCCGCTACCGGGGCGCCAACCTGTTGCAGGCGATGCTCCTGCAGATCCATCATCCAGACGTCATAACGAGGAGAGACATCCCACTGGCTCTCCAGCTGATAAGGCAGGTCGGACCAGAGCAGCGCGTAGCGTCCGTTGCCCTCGTCGGCGATGGAGGCGTAGGGCATCTCTTCCGTAGCTACCGGCAGGAAGTGACCGGGGAGGTTGGGGTCAATGATGCCGGAATAGGTACGCCTTTTTTCACGATTGAGCTCCGCCAGTTGTTGCGGCTGGATGAGGGGGTCCTGCCAGTGCCAGATGTCGAGGCTCGCCATCTCGAAGTCGACCAGGGTACTATCTTTCGGTGCCTGACGGGGAGCCGCTCCGATGAGGATCCTGTTTCCATCCCTGCTGAATGAGGGAGATGCATGCTCACTGAAGATCCATCCCTCCGGCAGTCCCACGGCACCACTGTCAGCAATCAGGCGGGCCGTGTCGGCTCCGGCTGCATAGTACCGGATATCAAACTGTTTCTGTTCAACCCTGGAGGTGTCGGCGGTGGAGAGATAGAGCAGCTGTGCTCCCTCTTCATCGAAAGCAAGTGATTTGTAGCTTCTCTTGTCGGTGGAGATCCATTGTTTTGTAGGCCTCTTCAGGTCAAAGAGCAGTACTCCCTGTTCACTTGTGCTGTCATTCTTCTCAGGTTCGATCACCACTGCAAAGCTATTTCCCTCTTTGCTGAACAGATGTTCTTTTGCTTGTTGCAGGGTGTCCTCCTTGCGAGTCACCAGGTTTCGCAGGATCAAAGTCTCCTTGTCTTTTTCCTTTTTTTTGACAGTATCTCCCGGCAGTGAGATGCTGTAGGCCAGGTGGGTGAACGATTTCTCTGCGGTTTTGAACGACTTCGCCCCGGCGATCTTTTCTACCGAGAAAGTGGGGTTGTGGATGATCAGCAGTGTATCTTTTGGCAGTTCATCCTCTTTCTTTTTGTCGATCCGTGCCTGCCGTCGCTCGGCGAATGGCGCTTTGATTACCCCCACGGTCCACTCCCCATCGGAGGAGAGCCTGAAACGGGTCACCCGCTCCTGCATGAGGGATCGTTTGCCGCTGAGATCCCGCAGGATGAGCGTGGTATCTCCCTCCTGGGGTGCAATCAGTGTCGCCATGATCTGCCCGTCATCGCTGACGGCCGTTTCGGTGAGTCTGTTCCAGCTGTCATATACCGAGTGGTCGAGCGTTTTTTTCTGGGAGTAGAGGGCATTGGCCAGCAATAAGCCGGCGATGGTCAGCAGTAAAGATCGGTGCATAATGTTTATTTTTCAGTTGAGGGTATCTCCCTGAGGAGAGGAATCTCCTTTGGAGTTGAACAAAAATAGTGAAATTTTTAAAAAAATGCGTGAGAATTGAGTTTTTTGAACATCTATATTCCCTTAATTGTTCCTATAGCAATTATGAAGCAGGAAAAAAGTTATCAGATAACCCTCACGGGAAAGGAACCACTGTCGGAGGAGACATTGCTGGAAGTGCAGGGTGTGAAAGGTGTGTCGTTACTGAAGCATGACCCTCAACAGGGAACGCTGCTCGTGACAATCGAGGACCGCAGGGCAGATGATGCTGCGGAGATCCTGCAGGAGGTGGTGGAGCTGATCCGCCGCGCCGGCGGAAAGGTGCTGACCGAGAAAGTGATTCATCCGGTCTTACACATGACCTGTGCAGCATGTGCCGCCAGTTCGCAGAACATCCTCTCTTTTGTACCAGGCGTGCTGAGTGCCTCCGTGAACTACGGAAACGGGAAAGGACAGATTGAATACCTCCCCGGGATTGCCACCCCCGATGCGATGAAGCAGGCACTGCAGGAGATAGGGTACGATTTGCTGACGGAAGAGGAGGAGAGCTCATTCAAAAAGATGGAGGAACGGCAGGAGGAGAACTATCGAACCTTACGTCTTCATACCATTCTGGCAATAGCCCTTGCCATCCCGTTGGTGGTGATTGGCATGTTCTTCATGCATGCTCCCTTTGCTAACATCGCCATGTGGGCCCTGGCAACACTGATCCTCTTTCTCTTCGGGCGCCGCTTCTTCGTGGGCGCCTGGAAACAGGCACGACATCGTTCCGCCAACATGGATACGCTGGTGGCACTGAGCACCGGTATCGCTTATCTCTTCAGTCTTTTCAACATGCTCTGGCCACAGTTTTGGGAGAGCCGCGGCCTGGAGGCGCATGTCTATTTCGAGGCGGCAGGTGTGATCATCGCTTTCATCCTCCTGGGTAAGATGCTGGAGGCACGGGCGAAAGGGCACACTTCCGATGCCATCCGTAAGCTGATGGGGCTACAGCCCTCCACGGTAACTGTTTTCCGTGAGGGCAGGGCCAGTGAGATACCCATCGCCGAGGTGATGGTGGGAGACCTTGTGCTGGTGAGACCGGGCGAGAAGATTGCCGTTGATGGCGAGGTGACCGAAGGAAGCTCTTTCGTGGATGAGAGCATGATCTCAGGGGAGCCGCTTCACGTGGAGAAGAGCCGTGGCGCTAAGGTGTTCGCCGGCACCATCAACCAGAAAGGCAGCTTCCGCTTTCGTGCAGAAAAGGTGGGGAAGGATACGCTGCTGGCGCAGATCATCCGTACGGTGGATGAGGCACAGGGGAGCAAGGCGCCTGTGCAAGGGCTGGTAGACCGGATCGCGGCGGTGTTCGTACCGGTAGTGATGGGCATCGCGCTGCTTAGCTTTGTGACCTGGCTCCTCCTTGGCGGCGAGAACGGCTTTGTCTATGGCCTGCTGACGATGGTGACAGTGCTGGTGATCGCCTGTCCCTGTGCGTTAGGGCTGGCTACACCCACGGCCATCATGGTCGGCATTGGCAGAGGTGCCGACGAGGGGATCCTGATCAAGGATGCCGAGAGCCTGGAGACTGCGAAAAAGGTGGATATGGTGGTGCTTGACAAGACTGGTACCATCACCGAGGGGAAGCCGCAGGTGACCGCCATCACCTGGTCGCTGGATGCCACTCCCCTGCACCGGGATATCCTCTACAGCATTGAGCAGCGCTCAGAGCATCCGTTGGCCGATGCCATCACCGCTGAGCTGAGGGAGACAAGCACGCTTCTCGACGATGTGAACATTTTGCAGGTGAGCGGCAAGGGAATAGAGGGTACCTATGAGGAAGAGACTTATTACGTTGGCAACATGGACTACCTCACATCGAAAGGGGTGGTGATCCCGGCCGACCTGATGCAGCAGCTCTACCTGGAGATGGATGCGGCTCATACTGTTTCGTTGTTTGCCAACAGGGAGAAAGCACTGGGGGTGGTAGGCATCACCGACAAGATGAAACCTTCTTCGAGGGAGGCAATCGCACAGTTGCAGGAGATGGGGATCGCAGTTGCCATCTATACGGGCGACAATGAGAAAGTGGCGGCAGCACTGGCGAAAGAGCTGGGTGTTACCGAATACCGGGGCGGTGTGCTGCCGGAGGAGAAAGCGGAGCTGATCAAAAAGCTGCAACAGCAGGGCCATACGGTGGCGATGGTGGGTGATGGAATCAATGACAGTGGAGCGCTGGCACAGGCCGATGTGAGCATCGCCATGGGCAGCGGCAGTGATATCGCGATGGATGTGGCGAAGATGACCATTATCTCCTCTGACCTGCAGCGGGTCCCCAGGGCGATCCGTCTCTCGCAGGCCACGGTGCGGACCATTCGCCAGAACCTATTCTGGGCCTTTATCTACAACATGATCGGCATCCCCATCGCGGCAGGAGTGCTCTTTCCCTTTACCGGTTTCCTGCTCAACCCGATGATCGCTGGTGCCGCCATGGCACTGAGCTCGGTCAGCGTGGTGACCAACAGCCTCCGGTTAAAACGAAAAACCTTTTAATCCACAAGCAGGTTATAACTGGAGAGCAACAGCCCTACCACCTCGGAGTAGTTCTCACGTCCCGAGCTTACCCGGTTGCTTTTCAGGTAGGCATCATACATTTTGTCCTGGGTATCGGAGAGGATTTCGTTCCGTGCTGCCATCCAGTGCTCGCTGTTCCGCTGCAGGTCGGCAATGATCTCCGGGCGGATGGATTGTACAAGCGATTCGTATGCGTCTGGCAGCAACCGCCTTGCATCGCGCAACAGGTAGCCCAGCACCGAGACATATCCGCTGTAGCGCACCATCGGGTGGCTGCTGTGGGCGCAGGCCGCGAAGCCGTAGAGGTTGGCTTCCGACTCCGCCGCGATGCCGAACTGATGGGCCATCTCGTGGGCCAGTGTGAAAGGGTAGGTGAAGGTGAGCCCGTAGTGGTTCACATGGATCTCGTTGAAGAATGGGCCAAAGTATCCCGATACCCCCATACTGGTGTAGAGCGGCTCATAGAGCATCGGTTTCACCCTTCGCTTCCCGTTGGGGTAGGAGAGACCCAACGGCTCCTGCAACCCGGCATATGATTGTTCAATTTCCAGACGGACAGCCTCCTTGTCCATTCCGATGCAATCGGTGTAGCTCTGGTTGGCCTGTTCGATGCACCTTTCCGTGAGTCGCTTCAGGTTTTCCCTGTCGAAGGCTGCTTTCTCCACTCCACTCCGGTCGTAGAAGTCGCCACGAAAGTAAGCAATGCCCCAGCCCAGGTAGAACCAGGCAATGACGATCAGGGCAAACCATCCCACCGAGTAAAGGTATCTCTTCCATCTTCTCTTCCGGAAGATTAGCCTGGCTGTCATCACGATCAGCCACAAGATTGTCGCGGTGATAAAGAGATCATATAACGAAAAAGGGAAGAAGCCGGAGAGAAAGGAAAGGAGTGTAGCGAGTGGTGGATAGAGATGTTGTATATAGGCTTCGGAGAGCCGACTGTTGCGGCTAAAGAGAAATATCAGGACAATCAGCAGCAGTGTGGCAATCAGCAGAGGGAGAAAACGCGGTTTCGCCCCCTGAGTCTTCTTCCTTTCTTCATGTTTCCTTACGCTTCTCTTCATCTTATTCGGTTATGATCACCCCCGCCGGTCGATGGGTGAGGATAGGGATCTTCAGCACATGTTCTACGTATTGAAAGTAATAGAAGAGCTTGTGATTCAACTCGAAGCCATAATCAACGTTCGGTTCATACCCCACGATGGGCTCAAAGAATGATCGTTTCCCCGGTTGGGTGGCCAGGTAGTTCCACTCCGACACATATTGCCGGTTCCAGTTTTCGTAGTACTGCTGTGAGCGATAAAGTGCCGGTGAATTTTGTAACATATACCATGTCTCGAATCCCGGGTCGAAGACCACCAGTTCATACTCAACAGAATCTTCCTCTGAGCTCTTTTCATTCGGTTCAATTTTGACCATCCCTTTTGGTCCGGAGCAGGCAGATAG
>WOYT01000117.1 GCA_011620695.1 Proteiniphilum sp. | reverse complement strand
CGTGGATGATGTTCGATAATCTCCTGTCGCAGGAAGTTCCGGTCCATATGGGTATAGATCTCTGTGGTGGTGATTTTTTCATGTCCCAGCATCTCCTGGATGACACGGATGTTTGCACCTCTCTCCAGCAGATGTGTCGCAAAAGAGTGTCTCAACACATGGGGGCTGATTGTTTTTTTCAATCCGGCCATCTCGGCATATCGCTTCAGATAGTAAAAAACAGTGATCCGTGAAATGGCTTTTCCACGTGAGCTGACAAAGAGAATCTCCTCATGCCCTTTTTGAATCACGATCTGGTTGCGGTATGGCAGCCAGTTGCGAATCTTTTGCAATGCTGTTTCAGAGATGGGTACCAGTCGCTGTTTACTCCCTTTCCCCTCCACCCGGATGAACCCTTCATCGGGATAGAGATCAGGGAAGCGCAGATTGGTCAGTTCCGAGATCCTCAGTCCACAGCTGTAAAGTGTTTCAATAATGGCATAATTTCGGGTACCCTCAGCTGTAGAGAGATCAATGACCCCCAGGAGCTTGTCAATTTCTTCCACCGTGAGCACAACAGGAAGCTTCAATCCAATCCTGGGGGTCTCCATCAACTCCGCCGGATTATCCTCACGGTAGTGGTCCATCCGCAAAAAGCGAAAGAAAGATTTCATTCCCGAAATGATGCGGGCAACCGAACGGGGCGCCATTCCGGAGTCGTGGAGTTCAGCCAGAAATACCTCCAGGTGATGTTGTTCAACCGTAAGGTAACTAAGTTGCTGCTCACCAATAAACGCGGTCAGTTTCTGCAGGTCTCCCATGTAAGCCTCAACAGTGTGAGATGAAAGACCTTTCTCCAGCAGGAGGTGACGACGATAGGATGCTACGATCGATGTTTGTGTCATTGCCAGATCTATTATATCTTTCTCCCCAATACTGAAGCTTCTGCCACACTTTTTTTCAATGACTCATGCACGATTTATGTTGATATCTTGTACAACTTCATCTTGTTATAGAGTGTTTTTCTATCAATGTTAAGGATGGAGGCAGCCATTGTCTTGTTTCCTTTTGCTAACGCCAGTGCTTCAAGAATCTTCTCCTTTTCATAATTCTCTTTCCGTAGTTTCTGTATGGAACTGATTGACTGGGATTTTTCTTCTTTTCCGGTCTCTCCTTTGCCAAATAACTCCGAAGCAAGCGTTGCAGGAATTCGACCACTTTCGGTCAACAACACGGCTTTCAAGATCATATTTTTCAATTCCTGGATGTTCCCATTCCATGGGTAGGAATAGAATTGCTCCATCAGTTCCGGTTCAAGTCCCTTTATATCCTTGTTCAGTATATAGTTGGATAGTTTAAGAAAGTGGTTTGTAAAAGCGTCAATCACCTCTTTCTCACCTTTAATATCCGGAAGTTCCACACCATTCTTTTCGAGCAGGGTATAGAGCTTGGGAATCAACACTTTCTGCAGCTCCTTTTTCTCTTTCACCGAACTGATCACTACCTGCACAAAATCATCACCACTGCTTTGACGCGTGAGCATGCTCAACAGTTTTGTTTGCAGATTGAGATCGAGTAACTCAGCATTGCGAATATGAAGCATTCCGCCGCGAGCTTCGACGAATCGGTCCATCAACAGCGATACTTTAGCGGTTGACCCGGTAAGCTGTCGACCCATCTCCATCTCGCTTTCAATTTGCTCCATGTCTAGGGTTACCAGCGGCTGACTCTGATCGTAACCTTTTTCATGTAAATACCTCACGATGGAGACTTTGCCGGAGCCTCTGTTCCCGGTGATCATCAGATGATTTTTTTGATCCACCACATTATCCAGATAGCGCAACAGTTCGGCATACACCTTTCCGGGGGGCTTAATCATCTCATTGCAGCAGAAATCTCTGCGTTGCCTGTTCAACTGGCTCTGAAAGGCCTCATCAATCTTTTGAAAAAACTGCTCAGGTTCAATCGGCTTTGAAATGTAATCCGATGCCCCTGACTTCATCGATGTGATCGCCGATTCAATATCGGCATAGCCGGTCATCATGATTACCAGAATGTCAGAGTCGAATTTTTTCACCCACGACAAAAAGGTGAAACCATCGATATCGGGCATTTTGATATCTACCACGATCAGATCATACGGTTGATCCCGAACCATTTGTTTGGCAGTACTGGCATCAGTGGCTGTTTCGGCATTGTATCCTTTTTTAACCAGCCATGATTTAAGCATCAGGCAAACAGCCAGATTATCATCAACTACAAGAAAATTTCTTTTCATTACATGCATAAAGTAAAGAACGAAACAGATGGCATGATCGGTCTCTGATCATTCATTGTCGTTCTTATGATTTATCTCTCTTTGCAATTCCCGGGGCATCATCACGGTTGCATACAGCATGAAGAGGGCCCCACACAACATGACCAATGCCCATTCGTTCCGTTGTCTGAACATCAGATAGGTAGCCATGATCATCAACAGCGTGGAGAAAATCTGGAAATAAAACAGTCGTTTGCCTCTGATGCTCTTTCCCGGATAGGGTGAAGCAACCGTGCGCACTGCAAAGAGCGCGACCGAAAAAGCCATGATCCAGGGAGCAACGGTGGGCATAAACAGGTATAAAACAGCAGATAGCAAAATAAGCAGCGCTGATATACGCAGCAATATATCGTGAGAGTTGTATGTCATGTGTCTCAAAACGTGTGGCTCGCTTTCAACAAATGGCAACCTGTAGCTGTCGCTGTTGTTGAGATAAAGTGCCGAAGTTGTAAAAAAAATGATTTTCCGAAATAAAAACGCATCTGTTCGATCCGGAGAATCTGGAGCGTTCATTCTACGATAAACACATCTTCATTCTCCTTTTTCATGAGATAATTCTCACGTGCAAATTTCTCCAGGTCTTCATCGTTGGACCGCAATTCATGTAGTTTCTCACGGTCTGACTCTGTCAGTTTCTGATAATATTCAATCTGTGATTCTAAATCTCTGATCTGTGTTTCGTAGCGAATTCTCTTTGTCACACTGCTATCGCTCAGAAAAAACAACATCACAACCAACACTGCAAGGATTACAATCTGGTAGGCTGTAAGCCCCAGAAACCGTTTCATGCCAGGCATATTTGCGAATTGTTTCATCTCAATAATAACGCTAAAGAGGTTTTATCGTCACACAAATATATAACTTTTTTTATTCATGCGAACCATCTCGTGGAAATATCTAAAAATTTATCCCTCCCCTTGCATTCAGATTGAACAAAAAAAAGTATCTTTACATTGTATAGAATTGATTTGATAATTGTTCACATTTAAAAAAATGAGAAAACTGTTTTTAACCACACTTCTGGTGGGATGTTATGCAATTTCCACTTTCGCTTGCACCAATCTGCTGGTGGGGAAAAAAGCGACAACCGATGGCTCTACTCTAATCTCTTATGCTGCTGATTCATATGGTCTTTACGGTGAATTATACCACTGGCCTGCACGACAATATCGCCCCGGAGAGATGTTAAAAGTATATGAATGGGATACCGGTAAGTACCTGGGTGAGATACCGCAGGCATTCCGCACGTACAATGTGATAGGCAACATGAATGAGCATCAGCTGGCCATCGGTGAAACCACTTTTGGTGGCCGCAGTGAGCTGGTTGACAGCACCGGGATCATGGACTACGGCAGTCTCATCTACATCGCGCTGCAAAGAGCCAGGACCGCCCGTGAAGCAATCAGCATAATGACCGGCCTGGTTGAGGAACATGGTTATTACAGTTCCGGAGAATCGTTCTCGATAGCTGATCCCGATGAGGTGTGGGTGATGGAGATGATTGGCAAGGGAGTGGGCAACAAGGGAGCCGTATGGGTCGCCATGCGCATCCCGGACGACTGTGTCTCGGCTCACGCCAACCAGGCGCGCATCCAACAGTTCCCTCTCAATGACCCGGAGAATTGCCTCTATTCACCCGATGTGATTTCATTTGCCCGGGATAAAGGTTATTTCACCGGGGAGGATGCCGATTTCAGCTTCGCCAGGGCCTATGCACCGATCGACTTTGGTGCGCTCCGTTTCTGTGAAGCACGCGTTTGGTCATTCTTCAACAAGGTGAACAGTGAGATGGGACAATATATCTCATATGCCCAGGGAAAAAGTACCGATCCCATGCCGCTCTACATCAAGCCCGACAGAAAACTCAGTGCGCACGATATCCAGGAGATGATGCGCGACCATTATGAAGGTACCGAGCTCGACTGGCGTTTCGACGTGGGTGCCGGCCCATTCAACTCACCCTATCGCTGGTCGCCCCTCACCTTTGAAGTGGACTCGGTGGAGTATTGCAACGAGCGACCCATCGCCACGCAGCAGACGGGCTTCTCCTTTGTGGCACAGATGCGCTCCTGGCTTCCTGACCCGGTAGGTGGCATCCTCTGGTTCGGTATCGATGATGCCGCTCAGACGGTCTATTATCCATTCTATTGTGGTCACACCGAGGTGCCGCACGAGATGGCACCAGGCAATGGCGATCTGCTCAATTTCTCCTGGACTTCAGCTTTCTGGATTCATAACTGGGTTTCCAACATGGTCTATAGCCGATACAGTGACATGAGTCTGGACATGAAAAAGGTGCAGTCCCGACTGGAAGAGCAGTTCAGGGCAGCGCAGCCCGAAGTGGAGCAGCAAGTTCTCGCGCTTTATGAAAAGTCACAACCGGAGGCGGTACATTTCCTCACCCGGTACACCAACAATCTGGTCAATGAGGGTGTGGCTGAATGGAAGAAACTGGGTGAATACCTGATGGTGAAATATATCGACGGAGTGATCAAGAAAGAGGAAAATGGTCAGTTCAAACGAAACGAATATGGAGGACCAGCTTTCCCCTCCCGTCCAGGTTATTCAAATGAATATTACAGGAAGATCGTAGAGCAGACCGGCGACAAATACAAAGTACAACCCGTTGAAAATTAAGAATTGGTTCATCGTTCGAAGTTTGAGGTTCATACGTTTGTAGGTTATCAGGTTTGAAGTTTAATGCTCAAAGCTGATCGCTGAGAGCTGAAAATTGACACATAACATACATAAAAGAAAATGGAAGAAGAAGCAACATTACTTGCACAGGTCACCGACAAAGCGATGTCGTGGCTGAATGGAAACTATGATGTGGAAACGAAAGCAGAGGTAGAGCGGCTGCTGATTAACGAGGACAAGAGGCCGTTGATCGACGCCTTCTACAAGGATCTGGAATTTGGCACAGGCGGTTTGCGAGGCATCATGGGTGCCGGCAGCAACCGGATGAATAAATATACGGTAGGAGCCGCTACCCAGGGTCTCTCCAACTACCTGCGCGAAGAATTCGCCGGACTGGAGGAGATCAGGGTGGTGGTCGGCCACGACTGTCGCAACAACAGCCGCCGATTCGCGGAGATCGCTGCCGGCATCTTCAGTGCCAACGGCATCAAGGTTTACCTCTTTGAGGATCTGCGACCCACGCCGGAGGTCTCTTATGCCATTCGTAAGCTGGGTTGTCAGAGTGGTATCATGATCACCGCATCACACAATCCCAAGGAATACAACGGCTATAAGGCCTATTGGAACGATGGAGCCCAGGTGCTGGCACCACACGACAAGAACATCATTGCCGAGGTAAATCGCATCTCTTCCGTCGATGAGATCCATTTTGAGGGGAACAGCGAACTGATCGAGATCATCGGCAAGGATATGGACAGAGCATTCATTGAGGAGGTGAAGAAGCTGGTGCTCTCACCCGAGGCGATAGCCCGTCACCATGACATCAAGATGGTTTATACCCCCATTCATGGTACCAGCATTACCCTGGTGCCCGATGCGCTGAAAGCGGTAGGTTTCACCAACATCATCCGGGTACCGGAACAGGATGTGATCAGCGGCGACTTTCCCACGGTGATCTCCCCCAACCCGGAAGAGCCGGCAGCCCTCGACCTGGCCATCAAAAAGGCGATCGCAACAGATGCTGAGCTGGTGATGGCCACCGACCCTGACGGTGACCGCATTGGAACTGCTATCCGCGACAATGAGGGGAACTTCATCCTGGTGAACGGTAACCAGACCATGCTGATCTATCTTTATTATATCATGACCCGTCGTGAAGAGCTGGGACTCCTCACCGGGAAAGAGTATGTGGTGAAAACCATTGTCACCACCGAGCTGGTGAGAGAGATCGCCGATAAAAAGGGAATCGAGCTCTTCGACTGTTATACCGGATTCAAATGGATCGCCGACATCATCCGCAAGAATGAGGGAGTGAAAAAATACATCGGTGGCGGTGAGGAGAGCTACGGCTTCCTGGCGGGCGACTTTGTCCGTGACAAGGACTCGGTTTCTGCCTGTACCCTGTTTGCAGAGATCGCTGCCTGGGCAAGAGACAAGGGCAAGAGCATGTACCAGTTGCTGGAGGATATCTATCTGGAGTATGGATACTCCAAGGAGGTGGGGATCTCACTGGTACGCACGGGCAAAGAGGGCGCAGACGAGATAGAAGCGATGATGAAAAAGTTCCGAAGCAATCCCATGGAGACGCTGGGAAGCTCACCCGTAACGCTCATCAAAGACTTTGCGCGGCTCGAAGCAATCGATTTCATTCGCAACGAGCAGGTAGCCCTGGAGATGCCTACCACCTCCAACGTGCTGCAATATTTCACCGAAGAAGGTACGAAACTGTCGATCCGTCCATCCGGTACAGAACCTAAGATCAAGTTCTACATCGAAGTGAAAGGATCTGCCCGAAGCCGTGAAGAGCTGGCTCAGGCTGAGGAAGAGGCTAATAGTAAGATCAATGCCATCCGGCAGGAACTGGGGATATAATTAGGTTAGTA
>WOYT01000078.1 GCA_011620695.1 Proteiniphilum sp. | reverse complement strand
ATGACAACAGAAGAATTAAAAGCATTAAAATCAAATTTAACGGTAGATGCACGCGGTACAGCTTGTCCCGGCCCGCTATTGGCAGCCAAAAAAGCCATCGGTGAAATTGAATCGGGCGAAATCATGGAAATATTGTCGGCCGACGAAGGAACCAAAAACGACATCCCGCGCTGGTGTGAAAAAGTGGGACATGAATATCTTGGTTTTTACGATGAAGACAGCTTCAGCCGTTTGTTCCTGATTAAAGACTAATTTTACACTGAACCAGCTTTCACTCCCTGTTCCCTGTCCCCGTAAAGCGGACACGGGAGCAGGGTTCGAAGTGAGGTTTTAAACATTTCATTGCTATGCCGAACGACCATAAATCTCCCAAAATCCTGGTCTTCTCCACCGATAAAATTTCCGACCCGGGCATTGACCAGGCAGGATTGAGAAAAATACATTATTCTCCCTCTGTGTATGTCATCAACATGCCTTGCTCATCGGGCGTCAAACCGCGTTGGATCCTTCGTGCATTTGAAAAAGGATTTGATGGCGTTTTTATTGCAGCAGACGGACACGAATGCTCCTACAGTGCGAGTTGTCCCGATCGTACAAACGACATCATCATCGCGTCTCAGAAATTGATGACAGAGAAGAATATCAATCCAAAACGCATCCGGATGGCAGCATTGTGTTCTGTTTGTGCAGAGCCGTTTGTCAGCCATATGGAAAATTTCAGTAAAATTTTAGCCGAACTGGAAGAGTGAGTTCAAAGGCAATTAAAATCTATATTGAGGATCGTACATTATGAATAAACAACAAAATAACCAGTACGATACACTGGTCATAGGCGGTGGCATTGCTGGACAGGAAGCGGCGTTGAGTCTGGCAGATATGAATCACAAGGTACTGTTGGTGGAAAAAGGGCTTTCCATCGGAGGCAAGATGATTCAGCTGAGTAAGGTGTTCCCGACGCTCGACTGTGCCGCGTGTATCACCACGCCGAAAATGTCGGAAACGGCACGCCATCCCAATATCACGCTGATGCTGAACAGCGAGATCGACGGGATCACGAAAAATGACGACGGTGATTTTGATATCAGCGTCACCAACAAACCGCGTTATGTCATTCAGGAGAATTGTACGGGATGTCAGGAGTGTGAGGTGGTGTGCCCCGAAGTGCGCAGCGATGAATACAATACGAACCTGGCGGGACGCAAAGTGGCCTACATCCCCTTCAGCCTGGCAAACCCCCGTATAGCCACCATCGATCGGCAGGATCATTCGGCACCGTGTATCAATGCATGTCCGGGTGGCGTCAAAGCGTACGGATACATCACACTGGCCCGCAACGGACAGTACGAGGAGGCGATGAAGCTTCATCTGGAAGAGATACCGTTTCCCGGGAGCCTGGGACGTGCCTGCTATCATCCTTGTCAGAATGCCTGTACCCGCGGCATGGTGGAAGAACCGGTAGATATCCGGAAGATAAAACGGTATTTCTCCGACTGGTATTATGAAAAATACCCACAGGCCCCTTCGGTGGAGATCAAGGAAAAAACAGGAAAGAGAGTCGCCGTGATCGGCTCCGGTCCTGCCGGAATAACCGCTGCCTATCACCTGGCACTGAAGGGTCACACCGTGACGATTTTTGAAGCTGCTCCGGCAGCCGGGGGCATGTTGCGCCTGGCCTTGCCTGAATATCGTGCACCAAAAGACGTGGTGGACAGGGATTTGCAAAATATTACCGTATTGGGTGTTGACATTGAAGTCAATAAAAAAATTACCGACCTGAAATCGCTGAAGGAACAAGGTTTTGATGCAGTGTTCGTGGGTATCGGCACACACAAAGCGATCTCCTCGGGAACGGAAGGGTCTGATTTGAGGGGTGTGACGGATTGTCTGACCTTTCTTCGTGAAGCCAATATCGGCAAGCGTGAAGACTTAACCGGCAAAAAGGTGATGGTGATTGGCGGTGGCAATACGGCGATTGACGCCGCACGGACTTCGCTTCGTCTGGGTGCCGAAAAAGTCATCGTGGTGTATCGTCGCAGCCGTGAAGAGATGCCCTGCTTTGCTCCGGAAATCGAAGAGGCAGAAGAAGAAGGTGTGGAGATCCGGGTGCTTCGCAATCCTGTACAATATATCGGTGAAAACGGGCAGCTCACCCAAATACGGCTGACGAAAATGCAGTTGGGTGAGAAAGACGCCAGCGGACGCCGCAGCGCAGAGCCCATCGCAGGATCGGAATACACGGAAGAGGTGGATTACGTGATTGAAGCCATCGGGCTGCGGGCAGATACCTCTGCATTTGTCGGGCAGTTGGATCTGAACCGAAACGGAACCATCCGCACCGATGCCCGTACCCTGCAAACATCCGTAGAGTATATTTTTGCCGGAGGGGATACCGTCACAGGATCCACCACGCTGATAGAAGCTGCCGGACAGGGAAAGAAAGCGGCTTTCTATATGGATAAGTGGTTACGTGGATTGAATATGCACGACTTTGAAGAGGGCGATAAGTTGCCTGCCATCGACAAAAATATCGTGTTGAACAGATTTAAAGGTGAGAAACGTCCGCAGGTGAAGAATGCGGTGATGCCCCTGGCAGAACGTGCCCGCAGCTGGGAAGAAGTGGAAAAGACATTTACCGAAGAAGAACTGAAGGCGAGCACACAGCGCTGCCTGGATTGCAGCAACTGCCGTGAGTGCCACCAGTGCGTGAATATTTGTCCGGCCAACGCGATCGATTTTTCCCAAAAAACGAAAACACTGGAGATCAAGGCTAAATCGGTCGTCGTCACCACAGGCTACAAACTGTTCCCGCCATCGGCCAAACCCAACTACGGTTATGCGAAATATGCCAACGTGATCGATGCCATGCAGATGGACCGGTTGATTGCCCCTACCCGTCCCTTCAACAATGTGCTTCGCCCGGGCGACGGAAAAGTCCCCGACAACATCGCTTACATTCTTTGTACGGGTTCACGTGATTCGGCCATTGAAAACGGCGGATGCGGTTCTGATTGCAGCAACAACCCTATTTGTTCCCAGATTTGCTGCATGTATTCCATCAAGCAGGCGCAATTACTGATGGGTGCATTACCGATGGCGGATATCACCATTTATTATATGGATATTCGTGCCTTCGGCAAGGGATACGAGGAGTTCTTCCAGCAAACAAAAGGAATGGGTACCAACTTCGTGAAGGGAAAAGTGGCCAAAATCCGTGAAACGGAAGACGGGAAAGGCGATTTAATTGTTCGGTACGAAGATGTGACCAAAGGGGTTGTGAAAGAAGCCAGACACGATCTGGTCGTACTTTCCGTGGGGGTTGTGCCGAATAAAGATGTGCCGCATATGTTCAAGGGAGAGATACTGGAGCTGGATGATTTCAGTTTCGTCAAACAAACAGACGAGCTGGTGAGTCCCGCGTTGACGAGTATCGAGGGCGTGTTTGTGGCAGGCGCCGCATCGGGGCCGAAAGATATCCCTGATTCAATCCTGTCGGCAGGTTGTGCCGCATCGGAAGTCACCGGGTACCTGAGCAGGAAAGAAGCGCTTTTGGATGATAAAAAAGGGCGGTTCAGGGTGATGCAGCAGTCAACGATGAGCCAATCTATTTTACAACAGTAAGGAGGAACGACTATGAAACAAAGAATAGGTGTCTATATTTGCCATTGCGGCGGAAATATTTCCGATTATGTGGATGTGGAAGAACTGAGTCACATGTTCCACAAGGAAGACGGCGTCGTCGTTTCGAAAGATGTCATGTTCGCCTGTGCCGATTCCAACCAGAAAGCAATGGTGGAGGATATTCAGAAATACAATCTGGATGCAATCGTGGTGGCATCCTGCTCGCCAAAACTGCACCTGCACACGTTCAGGGCTGTGGCCGCACGAGCCGGACTGAACCCGAACAACTATGTTCAGGTAAATATTCGCGAGCAATGTTCCTGGCCCCACAGCGACCGTCCGCGTGAGGCAACGGTGAAAGCAGCCGGATTAATCCGCGCCGGTATTAACCGTGTCGCGTATTCCGAAGCGCTGGACAGCATCGAAATTGAAGTAAAAAAAGCGGCCATGGTGATCGGTGCCGGTATTTCGGGAATGAAAGCGGCCATTGACCTGGCACGCTCCGGCAATGAAGTGTATCTTGTGGAGAAAGATTACTTTGTGGGTGGCCACATCACGCAGCAGGAAAAACTCTTCATGACGGGACAAAGCGGCAAGGAGATTGTGAAGAGGTTGTATGATGAAATAAAAACATACAGAAATATCACCGTTTTCACCGGAGCCACCGTCGAGAAAGTAACGGGAAGTCTGGGTAGCTTTCATATCGAGATAAAAGTGAAACCGCGCCATATCAACGGGAAAATGGATAAGCAGACCGTGAACAGGGCGATGGATGATTGTAGGATATATGTGGATGATCCCTTTAATTTAGGCCTCGCAAAACGAAAAGCCATTTATAAGAATTATCCCGAAGCACTGCCCGATGTGCCTGTCGTGGACATGGAAGCCCTCAGGGATCACCCCGATTTTCTGGAGAAATACAAGGCGGTCATCAATCCGGATGAACAGGAGGAAACCATTGCTTTGCTGGCAGGGTCGGTGCTTGTAACCACCGGGTTTGACCATTACGAACCCAAAGAGGGTGAATTCGGCTACAAGCATATCCCGAACGTGATCACCCTTCCCCAGTTGAACCGGTTGATGGAATTGTCGCCGGAGAAGCTGGTTTACAACGGAAAAGAGATCAAAAGCGTGGCGTATATCTACTGCGTGGGAAATCGCCAGAAGAAAGGTGAAAACAAATACTGCTCCCGCCATTGCTGTACCTCAACCATTTACACGGCATTGCAGCTGAAGGAGAAATATGGACAAATCCGGAACTACCATCTCTACCGTGATATCCGCACCTATGGCAAACAGGAGATTCTGTATGACCGGGCATCAAAACAGGGTGACTTGTTTTTCAAGTACGATGAAAAGGAGCTGCCGACGGTGGAAATGAATGGCAATGCGATCACGCTGAAGGTGAAAGACTACCTCACGAACAAAAAAGAGATGGAAATCACGCCCGATCTGGTCGTACTCGTCACCGGCATGGTGGCACGATCCGATGCACCGCATATCTCCGAACTGTTTAAAATTCCGATCGGAAACGATAAGTTCTTCAACGAAATCCACCCGAAACTGAAACCGGTAGAAACGGTGATCAAGGGCGTGTATATCGGAGGGACCTGTCAGGGTCCGAAAAATGTGAGCGAAGCGGTGCAGTCATCGCTGGCAGGAGCTTCCAAAATCACGGCATTGCTGAAAAGCGGCACCGTGATGGGTGACCCGGTTGTGGCGCGCATCGATGCCGATGCCTGTACCTGGTGCGGCAAATGTGCCGAAGTGTGTGATTACACGGCAATCAGGGAGACCGTTACCGAGGCCGGAAAACATATTGCCGGCGTGAACAGGGGGGTGTGCACGGGTTGCGGCATCTGTGCGCCGGTTTGTCCTGTGAATGCGATTGAAGTGGCAAAATATACCGATCACGAGATAGAGGCGATGATCGATGGGTTTGCTGCGGACGTGGAAATCAGGACAGAGGAGGCATCCGCCGTTACCGAAGAACAAGAAGACTTCGTGGCAGCACACATGAAAGAATATCCGCAAATCTGGAAAGATATTCTCGCCACCATCGATGCAGAGAAGAGAACGATCCCCGAAGTGGCAGGCGCGTTGAAAATGGCTCCTGAAATGGTTACCTGGCATTTGATGACGATGAATAAATACGGAGTGGTATCGCCTGCCGGAACAAACGACAAAGAAGAGTATTATTATTACAAAATGAAATAATATGGCAAAAGTGAATCCTGAATTTGCAGCAGAGCTGATGAAATATGGCGTAGGTGACTTCAACGCATGTTTTAACTGCGGAAATTGTACGGCTACCTGCTCACTATCCACCAGCGACAGTTCGTTCCCCCGTGAAATGATACGCTATACCACACTGGGTCTGGAAAATGAAATCAAGTCATCGCTGAAACCCTGGGAGTGTTACTACTGCGGCGAATGTTCCAAAGAGTGTCCGCGCCAGGCAAATCCCGGTGAGCTGATGATGTCGCTGCGGCGATGGCTCACCGCGCAATACGACTGGACAGGACTTTCGGGCCTGCTCTACCGCTCGCTGACATTCACCGTCGTGGCGCTGCTGATGGTGGCTGCGGGGGTTCTCCTTTTTGCCCGCTCCGCGAACTTTGATCCTGACACATTACTCCATACGGGACACCGCTTCGAGATGCTGACCATCGCCACCGTCTTCCTGGTGATCTTTGTCCCCAATCTGCTACGGATGTGGTATTTCTCCATCGTGAAGAGCGGGGTGAAAGCACCGGTCAAGAGCTATTTCACGGCGCTGTCCGAGCTGTTTGTCCATATGTTCACCCAGAAAAGGGCCAGGGATTGCGACGAGAAGGACAACTTCCGCTGGCTGGAACACCTGGTGCTGGTGTTCGCCTACCTGTCGCTTCTCTTTACCACCGTTTTCCTCAACTGGTTTGGTACCGGGAGCTTTTTCGTAATTGTTCTCGGGTATGTGGAGAGCTTCCTGATCTTCGTCATCACCGTCCATTTCGTCTCGGGCAGAATAAAGCGGAACAAGGCGCTGAACACGTTTTCGCAACCCTCCGACTGGCTGTTTGTGATCTGGTTGCTGCTGATGGGGCTGACCGCCTTTATGGTGCGCCTCTTTATCGACCTGAACCTTCTCGAGAACCATATCTGGATGTATATCATCCACCTGACTGTACTGGCACAATGGGCGCTGATCATTGTCCCCTTCGGCAAATGGACCCACTTCCTGTATCGTTCCTTTGGTCTCTATTTCGCCAGGATCAAAGCGATGCAGAAACCGGCGTAAACGACAAATCCTTTTCTTGCCCA
>WOYT01000026.1 GCA_011620695.1 Proteiniphilum sp. | reverse complement strand
GATCGGCCGTAGCCACCACCACGGCATCGATACTTTTCCCCAACTCATCATACATTTTCCTGTAATCATAGTACTTCTTTGCATTCGGAAAATAATCAAATACACGCTGACTATATTTCCAGTCCACATCACACAGGCCTACAATGTTCTGGCTTTCCAGATTTTTCAGGTTAGCAAAGCCCATTCCGCCAATGCCCACGCCGGCGATATTCAACTTATCGCTCGGTGACATGTGTCCCATACTCTTGCCCAGTACCGATGAAGGTACCACCGTGAGACCGGCAGCCGCTAAGGCTCCGGTTTCTAAGAATTTTCTTCTTGAAATTTTTGATGACATAATTTTTTTATTAAGAATGTGTTTATAATATTGGGTTACTTTTTGTTTAATGGCTTCCTTTATCCAATATAATGGCATAAGAATCTTCGTGTATAAGAATCCTCAACCCGGCCGTAAATTTACAAAAAAAAACATAACTGTAAAATTTTATCCCATAAATCAGCATATCTCAATTTCAATTCGCTGTTCAGATTCTTTTTTTTGATCGGCGAGGTGCTCAACCTGCCCGAGTTCACAGATGTAAATTTATCTACAAAAATCTGATCTCGTTATGTTTTAACAGAAATTTGACCTATTTTTGCATAGAGCTGAAGCGATTATTTCTACCATCTGACAAAAAGGGATCTTTTTTTGGAGGATGGTCGGCAAACGGATTAAAGGAATCATTTATGAACCAGAACAGCTTTTTAGGTCTGATTGAACAGAGCATTCGCAGTCACTGGGAGATGCCTGCAATGACTGACTTCGATGGCAAAACCTACTTATACAAAGATTTTGCCCGGGGAATAGACCAATTACAAGATTATTTTAAGGCAGCCGGAGTTGAAAGAGGAGATAAGATCTCCATCTGCGGGAAGAATTCAGCCAACTGGGCCATTGCTTTCTTCGCAACCCTCTCCTATGGTGCAGTGGCCGTGAGCATTTTGCACGAGTTCGACAAGAAGAGTGTAGAGTTCATCGTGGATCATTCCGACTCCAAACTTTTGTTCACCGACGAGAGCATCTGGAGTGAACTGGATCGTGAGAGCCTGCCCAAGGTTGAGTCCGTCTTCTCACTCGACACCTTCTCGCTGTTGACCAGTAGTTCAGAGAATCTGCAACAGTTTGCAGCCTCCTCTGCAAATTACTTTGCAGAAAAATATGCCAGGGGTTTCTTCGTCAACGACATCTTTTTCCGTACCGAAAAGCCAGAGGAGCTGGCGGTGATCAACTATACCTCGGGCACCACCAGCAGTCCCAAAGGTGTGATGCTGCCCTACCGCAGTCTCTGGTCCAATACAAAATTTGCCAACGACAACCTGGAATTCATTCATGCCGGAGACAACATTGTCTGCATGCTCCCCATGGCACATACCTACGGACTGGCTTTCGAGGTCCTCAACTCCATCTCGATGGGCTGCCACATCCACTTCCTGGGCAAGACACCCTCTCCCAGGGTATTGCTCGACGCCTTTGCCAGGGTGAAGCCCAGGCTGGTGCTGGCAGTACCCCTTATCATCGAGAAGATTGTAACCAATAGTGTATTGCCAAAGCTGCATGAAGGTGCCGCAAAGGTGCTCACCCGGGTTCCCCTTCTCAATGCCATCGTGTACACCAAGGTACGCAAGTCGATGATTGAAGCATTTGGCGGCAACCTCAACGAGGTGGTGATTGGCGGTGCGGCCATTAACCCCGACGTAGAGAAGTTCCTCCGCAAGGTTCGGTTCCCCTATACGGTGGGTTATGGCATGACCGAATGTGGTCCGCTGATCTCCTACTCTCACTGGAGCGTATTTAAAGAGCACTCCTGCGGAAAAGTGGTGGACCGGATGGAAGTAAGGATCGAATCGGATGACCCGCAACATGTTGTGGGTGAGATACAGGTGAGAGGAGCCAATGTGATGCTGGGTTATTACAAGAATGAAGAGGCAACCCGCCACACTTTCACCGATGATGGGTGGCTGAAGACCGGCGACCTGGGGGTGGTGGACAGTGACGGGTATCTCTTTATTCGGGGCAGGGACAAGAACATGATTCTGGGGCCTTCGGGACAGAACATCTATCCCGAAGAGATCGAGGAGAAGATCAACAGCTCACCTTATGTGAACGAGTCGCTGGTCATCGAGGAGAACAAAAAGATTGTAGCGCTGATTGTGCCCGATTTCGAAGTGCTCGAAGCGGAAGGTATCGGCAGTGATCAGATGGTTGATTTATTTGGTAAGCTGATCAGTGAGATCAATGCCAAGCTGCCCAGCTACAGCAAGATTGCCTCTTTCCGGCTGCAGAATGAGGAGTTTGAAAAAACACCCAAGCGAAGCATCAGGCGGTTCAAGTACCAACAGAAGAATTGACCTTGTGCTCCATCTAAAAGTCAGAAGTCCGGGGTTTACACCCGGACTTCTTTTTGAGGGTGCACCGGGCTATTGACAGCTGACTGCTAATCAATACTCCCCCCAGTGTCTGATCTCGATATCCTCCTCCGTGATCCTGCAGAAAGCTTTGATAAAAGCGCTGGCCAACCGGGCATTGGTGATCAACGGGATGTTAAAGTCGATGGCATCGCGCCGGATCCGGTAGCCGTTGGTCAGCTCCCGCTCCGTCAGGTTCTTCGGGATGTTGATCACCAGATCGAACCGCTTCTCCGCGATCAGATCATTCACCTTCAGCGCCGCTCCCTCATCGTCGGGCCAGGCCACATAGCTGCTCTCCACGCCATTCTCTGCGAGGAACTTCTGCGTTCCGCCCGTGGCGAAGAGGGCATATCCCTTTTGCTGGAGGAGACGACAGGCATCCAGCAGGTCCACTTTCGACTTGGTACCACCGGATGAGACCATGATGTTTTTTTTGGGTATGCGGTAACCCACGGCCAGCATAGCGGTGAGCAGCGCATCGTCGAAATGGGTGCCAATCGCCCCTACCTCACCGGTCGATGCCATATCCACTCCCAGCACCGGGTCTGCCTTCTGCAGGCGGGTGAAAGAGAACTGGGAGGCTTTGATCCCCACGTAGTCCAGGTCGAAAGCCGACTTCTCAGGCTTCTCCACAGGGATCTCCAGCATCACTTTCGTGGCAAGCTCTATAAGGTTAATTTTCAATATCTTCGAAACAAACGGGAATGATCTGGATGCCCTCAGGTTGCACTCGATCACCTTGATGTCATTCTCTTTCGCCAAAAACTGGATGTTGAAAGGACCGGAGATATTGAGTGCCCTGGCAATCTCCCGCGTGATCTGTTTGATTTGTCGGATGGTCTGTACGTAGATCTTCTGTGCCGGGAACTGGATGGTGGCATCGCCAGAATGGACGCCGGCGAACTCCACATGCTCGGAGATGGCGTATGCCACCAGCTCGCCGTTCTGTGCCACAGCGTCCATTTCAATCTCTTTAGCCTCCTCAATAAATTCAGAAACAACGACCGGGTATTCGCGCGACACCTCGGTGGCCAGCGTGAGAAAACGCTCCAGCTCATCCTGGTTGGAACAGACATTCATCGCCGCACCCGAGAGGACATAAGAGGGCCTTACCAGCAGCGGAAAGCCCACCTCATCCACAAACTGATGGATCTCGTTCAGGGTAGTCAGCTCTCTCCAACGTGGCTGATCAATACCAAGTCTGTCGAGCATGGAAGAAAATTTATGTCGGTCCTCAGCGTTGTCGATGCTCTTCGCGGAGGTGCCCAACAGCCTCACTCCCGCGTTGTCCAGCTTCACCGCCAGGTTGTTGGGGATCTGTCCCCCCACCGAGACAATGATGCCGTGCGGGTTCTCCAGCTCGATGATATCCATCACCCGCTCATAGGAGAGCTCGTCGAAATAGAGCCGGTCGCACATGTCGTAGTCGGTTGACACTGTCTCCGGGTTGTAGTTGATCATCACCGAGCGATAGCCCTCCTTGCGGACGGTGGTCAGCGCGTTCACCGAGCACCAGTCAAACTCCACCGAGGAGCCGATGCGGTAGGCACCCGATCCCAGCACGATCACCGAGCGGTGGTCGCCCAGGTAGTGGACATCGTTCTCGGTGCCGTTGTAGGTAAGATAGAGGTAGTTGGTCTGTGCGGGGTATTCGGCCGCCAGCGTGTCAATCTGCTTTACCACCGGCAACAGCCCCATCTTTTTCCGGTAGGAACGGATGATGAGGGGTGATTCGTCACTGAACTGCTCTTTCCACAGCGCGCGGGCTATCTGGAAATCGGAGAAGCCCTGTTGTTTGGCGAGTCGCAGCAGCTCATCGAAGCCGTTGTTTTCTTTTGCCGTGAAATCCAGATTGCCGGGCTCATAGGCCTCAAGCGATTCCGCTGTCAGCACGATCTGATACAGTTTCAACAGAAACCACTTGTCGATCTTCGTCAGCTCGTGGATCTGATCGACCGTGTATCCCTTGCGGAAAGCCTTGCTGATCACGAAGATGCGCTGATCAGTAGGCTCATGCAATGCCCTGTCGATGTCATCGATCTTCAGTTCCTTGTTTTCCACGAAACCGTGCATCCCCAGGCCAATCATGCGGAGCCCTTTCTGGATGGCCTCCTCGAAAGTGCGGCCGATGGCCATGATCTCACCCACCGACTTCATGCTGGAACCGATCTCCTTCGAAACGCCGTTGAACTTACTCAGATCCCAGCGGGGGATTTTTACCACGATATAGTCCAGCGCCGGCTCAAAGAAGGCGCTGGTGGAGCGGGTGACCGAGTTCTTCAGATCGAACAGCCCGTAGCCCAGCCCCAGCTTGGCTGCCACGAATGCCAGCGGGTAACCGGTCGCCTTGGAGGCGAGTGCGGAGGAGCGACTCAGGCGGGCATTCACCTCGATGACACGGTAATCTTCCGATTCCGGGTCAAAAGCATACTGTACGTTGCATTCACCCACGACGCCGATGTGGCGGATGATGCGGATGGCCAGCTCCCGCAGCTTGTGATACTCACTGTTGGTGAGAGTCTGTGAGGGCGCCACCACGATGCTTTCGCCGGTATGGATGCCCAGTGGATCAAAGTTCTCCATGTTGCAGACGGTGATGCAGTTGTCGTAGCGATCACGCACCACCTCATACTCGATCTCTTTCCATCCCTTGAGCGACTTCTCGATGAGCAGCTGATTGGAATAATTGAAAGCTTTACCGGCAAGGGCACGAAGCTCCTCCTCGTTGTTACAGAAGCCGGAACCCAGTCCCCCAAGGGCATAAGCAGCACGCACGATGACGGGATAACCCAGTGTGTGGGCAGCCTTCAGCGCCTCTTCCATGGTTGTTGCAGCAAAGCTCTGGATACTTTTCACCCCGATCTGGTCCAGCTTTTTCACAAAGAGATCGCGGTCCTCCGTATCCATGATAGCCTGTACCGGTGTTCCCAGCACCTGCACATTGTATTTCCCGAAGACTCCCGCCTTGTAGAGCTCCACACCGCAGTTGAGCGCTGTCTGTCCACCGAAGGCAAGCAGGATGCTGTCGGGCTGCTCACGGGCGATCACCTTCTCCACGAAGAGGGGTGTTACCGGCAGGAAGTAGATTTTGTCGGCCGACCCTTCGGAGGTCTGCACCGTGGCGATGTTGGGGTTGATCAGGATGGTCTCAATGCCCTCTTCGCGCAATGCTTTGAGCGCCTGCGAGCCGGAGTAGTCGAACTCACCCGCCTCACCGATCTTGAGAGCACCGGAGCCCAGCATCAGTGCTTTTTTTACCGGTATCCTTTCAGTCGATGCAGAGAGCTGTTGGGTGGAACGCGATTTGTCGTGGGATTGTATGCTGTTGTTCATCTTCCTGTGCACTTTTAAAGCATTTTTACAAAGTCCTCAAAGAAAAAGCGGGTGTCGGTGGGACCCCCGGCCGCCTCGGGATGAAACTGCACCGAGAAGAAAGGCTTGTTCTTGTGCCGTATCCCCTCGTTGGTGCCGTCGTTCATGTTGACGAAGTAAGGCTCCCATTCGCCGTCCAGCAGTGATTCATCCACGGCATAGCCATGATTCTGCGAGGTGATGAAGCACTGGTTGCTCCCCACCTTGCGTACCGGCTGGTTGTGGCTGCGGTGTCCATACTTGAGCTTATAGGTGTCGGCACCAGCCGCCTTGGCCAGCAGCTGGTTACCCATGCAGATGCCGAAGATTGGTTTCTCCTGTCCCATCGCCTCACGGATGTGCGCAACGGTGGTGGCACAGTGGTCGGGGTTACCCGGTCCGTTGGAGATGAAGAGACCATCGTAGTGGAGCCTGCTGAAGTCATGGTCCCATGGTACACGAATCAGCCGGATCTCCTGTTTGAGCAACTCGCGGATGATGTTCAGCTTCACACCACAGTCGACCAGTACCACTGTTTTGTCCCCCCCGCCATATTCGACCACCTCCTTGCAGCTTACCTTTGCCACCAGGTTCTCTTGCTCCGGGTCATAGAAGTCTATCTCATCCTCCCGCTCATAGACAATCTTACCCAGCATGGAACCTTTCTCACGCAGCACCTTGGTCAGCATGCGGGTATCGATGCCGCTGATGCCCGGGATGCCCTCCGCCCGCAACCAGTCGCCCAGGCTCTCCACACTGTTCCAGTGTGAGTACTCCTCGCAGTAGTCCTGCACGATGAGTCCGTTCACATGGATCCGTTCGGACTCAAAAAAATCGGAAATTGCGTCTGTTTCGCTTTTGGCAGGAACTCCGTAATTTCCGATGATGGGATATGTGAGTGTTAAAATCTGTCCTTCGTAGGAGGGATCTGTCAGGCTCTCGGGGTAACCGACCATTGCTGTGTTGAAAACAACCTCTCCCGATGTGACCTTTTCGGCTCCAAAGGATTGTCCGTGAAAAACCATCCCGTTTTCAAGGATCAACCGCACCGGCTTGTATCTGTGCATAGTGCCAATATTGTTTATGTTGAATTGAACCCTTTCGATATCGGGATACAAAGGTAGAAAAAAAATCTGTAAAAACATCCAATA
>WOYT01000059.1 GCA_011620695.1 Proteiniphilum sp. | reverse complement strand
CGTTAGTTATGGTGCTTTAAATCCAGTTTAATCTGTTTCAGTTCTTCCAGTTCATGCACAGGCCGCTCAATGTCGTAGGGGATGGGTATACCCGAGAAGGTCTGGAAATAGAGCAGACAGGCATCCTTCCACCAGACGGCGTCGCGAGCCTGAATCCTGAGGCGCGACTGCACATGCCGGAACCGCTCGTTGTCCACATAGGGTTCCATTCGGTCCCACACCTTTTGAAACGCACGCACCTGTTGTACCCCCTCGTCGTACCGGTAGCACATCTCATCCCAGAGGGTGCGTCCGTTTTGCATCTGGTAGTCCCATGGAACATGGTGGAACCATAGCAAAAACTCTTCGGGGCAGGTTTCTATGTTGTTAAACTTTTCGTTTAAGGGTGCACAGTATTGCGACACCGCGTTGCTGCCGGTAGTGGTTCGGTCGAATCCAATCCCCTCTTTACTGGCATTGTGGTAATAGGAGGGCAGCCAGTCGGGTCGTGCACCGGGGATATCACACCAGGGCTCGGGACCGTAGTGGTGTCCCCAGGCGAAGATATGGTGCAGTCCCAGCGGCATCATGTAATTGACTGCTGTCTCCCATGAGTTGAGCATCATCTCCCTGACAGGTTCCAGGAACGCCGGTTCCTTGGCAAAGGTCATCCGGATCCACTCCTCTGCGATCTGCTCTGCCGTGAGCGTATGATCCCATGCCAGCCGTCCGAAAGCGTACCAGTTGGCCTGGGCAAAGTGATGTCCGCACCAGTTGGCATCCATTCCGATATTGGCCACGCCGGCAATAGCGGTGAGCGGGTGCGGGAGGAGTGTGTCATCGGTGCACTTCGCTACGGTCGATCCCTCACCCATGCAATGGGTATCGCTCTCCAGGAACTCTTTCCATTGTGTAGCCAGGTAGACCAGGTGGTTGGAGAAGCCCAGATACTCCTGTGTGATCTGCAGCTCGGGCATCAGGGCTGTCTGCCGCATCGCACCGAAGAGGGGACTGAAGGGCTCCCGCGGCTGGAAGTCGATCGGCCCGTTTTTTGCCTGGATGATCACGTTGTCGCGAAACTGCCCGTCGAGCGGCATAAACTCATTGTAAGCCTGTTTGGCTCGATCTTCCTCGGTGGGGTTGTAAACAAATGCGCGCCACATCACAATTCCGCCGTACGGCTTGAGGGCATCAGCCAGCATATTGGCCCCCTCTGCGTGGGTCCGTCCGTAATCCTGCGGTCCCGGCAACCCTTCCGAGTTGGCTTTTACCAGGAAGCCTCCAAAGTCGGGAATCATGTTATAGATCTCATCTGCTTTTTTCTTCCACCACTGTTGCACTTCAGGATTGAGCGGGTCGGAGTCTTTCAGACCTCCCAACGCTGCGGGAGAGGAGAAGTTGATGGAGAGGTAGACCCTGATATGATAGGGTCGAAGCTCGTTGGCTATGAGCTTCACCTTCTCCAGATATTCCGTTGTCAGAATATCGGGAGTGGCATTCACATTGTTGAGTACCGTGGCGTTGATGCCAATGGATGCGTTTGCGCGCGCATACTCCTTGTAGCGGGGAGAGATCTCTCCGGGCAGTTTGTCCCACTGCCAGATGGAGTGACCGGCATAACCCCGTTCCACTGTTCCGTCGAGGTTGTCCCAATGGTTGAGGATGCGGATGTCATAGCGTGGCTGCTCGCTGATGCTGAGCGTGTCGCTGTAGGCTCCAGTCTGGATGAGCCGCAGCAGGTGAAAGACCCCATAGAGGAGACCTGCATCACTTGCGGAGGCAACCACCGTGGTGCGGCGGCTATCCTGTGCGAATGTGCGGATGATAAACCCTTCTCTACCAAGCTCCTGCAGTTCATTACTCTTCATGAGCCTTCTTACCTGTCGGTTTCTCAGGGTGCCTATCAGCATGGTATGGTCGGCTGTGCTGCCGGTTTCGGAGAGGCAGCTACCGCTCATCTCCTGCCATGCATACTGAAACTCCCGAAATGCGACCGATGAGGCATCTCCCCTGATATGGGTGAAGGAGGGTAACGGGTTCTTCTCCTGTGTCTGAAAGCGCAGCCAGAGCCTGCTGCCATCCTCAGCCGGAAGACGACCGATCGCTGCAAGGCAGAGACTGATGACCAGAAAGAGTACTTTTTTCCGCATTATTCCGCAGTTCCTTTAATGGTCTGTATGGTGCCGTCGGGGTTGTATTTCAGTTCCGCCACCTTGAGGCTCCTGAGCCATGTTTTTCCTCCCGAGGGGACGCAATCGTGGTGAAAAAGATACCATTTGCCCCTGTACTCCACGATGGAATGGTGGGTAGTCCATCCCACCACGGGCGTGAGGATTACTCCCCGGTAAGTGAAGGGGCCGTAGGGGTTGTCGCCGGTGGCATAACAGATCAGGTGGGTATCACCGGTAGAGTAGGAGAAGTAGTACTTGCCGTTGTAATAGTGCATCCAGGAAGCCTCGAAGAAGCGACGTTTGGTATCACCTGCAGTCAGGGGTTTCCCCTTCTCATCGAGTATCACCAGGTCGCGCGGTTCCTCGGCAAACTCCAGCATATCCTCTCTCAGCTGCACCACCTTGGGGCAGAGAGCCGGTTCATCACCCTCCGGCAACTGGGCACATTCAAGCGCCTTGTTGTTGCGGTAGCGTTGCAGCTGACCGCCCCACAGACCGCCGAAGTACATGTAATATTCGTCATCCTTGTCAGGCCATATACAGGGATCGATGCTATAGCTGCCCTTTATGGGATTCTCCTGCGGAATAAAGGGCCCTTCCGGTTTATCGCTGATGGCGACGCCGATGCGGAAGATGTCATTTTTGTCTTTCAGCGGGAAGTACATATAGTATTTCCCGTTCCTAAAAGCGACGTCGCAATCCCACAACTGTCGTCCGGCCCAGGGGATATCCTCTGTGCGTAGCACCATGCCATGGTCAGTCACCTCTCCATGCTCCACATCATCCATGGAGAAGACATGATAATCCTTCATATCAAAATGATCCCCGTTGTCGTTTTCCGGTATGCCGCTCTCCCTGTCGTGTGAGGGATAAATGTAAAGTCGGCCGTTGAAAACGTGTACCGCCGGGTCGGCCATGTAATCACCCGGGACAAGATATCTTGGTTCTTTCATCGTGAGCTTGTTTTGTTTAGTTATTCTTTGGTCAGATCAATCAGTTGCGCTACCACCGGTTTGGGCTGGTAGTTGCGGTCGAAAAGTAGCGGGTAGTCGGTCCTGCCCGGTATTGGCCAGTCGTTCCGCCAGGAGTCGTTGTCGGTCAGACCCCAAAGGGTGACGCGGCTGATTTTATCCTGATGTTTCAGGAAGAGACGGAAGAAGTCGGTGTAACGCTTGTTGAAAGCCGCCTCCACCTCTTCGGGCAGTCCAGCCGCATAGGGATTCATCTGTTCCTGGTATGCTGCTGTGAGCGATACTTCCGCGGTCTCACCGGCAGGGAAGGGAAGCAGGGTGATGTCCATCTCGGTGATCATCACCTTCACACCGAGAGCGGCAAACGCCTGAATACTCTTCTCAAACTCGTTGATATCGGGATAATCCATCCCCATATGACCCTGCATGCCGATACCGTCAATTTTGACCCCCTCTTCCTGCAGTTTTTTCACCATCTTTACCACACTGTTGCGCTTGCCCTCCTGCGACATGGCGTAGTCGTTATAGTGGAGCTCTGCATCAGGGTCAGCCTCATGCGCAAACTGAAATGCCAGCTTAATGTAATCCTCACCGATTATTTCGTAGAATTTGGTATTGCGCCACGATCCGTCGTCGAGAATTGCCTCGTTCACCACATCCCATCCATCCACTCGTCCCTTGTAGCGACCCACTACGGTATGGATATGGTTGCGCATCCGTTCGATCATTACCTCACGCGACACATCCTTCCCTTTTTCATCGGTGAAGAACCAGTCGGGGGCTTGTGAATGCCAGATGAGCGTATGTCCAACGATGTGCATGTTGTTCTCTTCTCCAAACCGAATAAACTGGTCGGCTTCATCGAAGAAAAAGACCCCTTCGGCAGGCTGGAGGTACATGCTTTTCATGCAGTTTTCTGCTACAATGGAGTTGAAATGTTGACGAATCAGTTTGATGCCGAGTGTATCTCTACCATAATAGTGATTTGCGTTCAAGGCTGTTCCAATCAGAAACTTCCCCTCAAATGCTTCCTTTAGTGAGGGAGACGGTTCACTTTTCGGAGCGGAACAGCTCATCAGTATGAGGGTAAGGAAGAGTACTCCTGACCACATCAGATGGATACTTTTTTTTGTCTTCATCACGGAGGTGTTTTTTTAGTTGGTTATTGATTCTCTTGTCTGGCTTCAATCTCGAGATTGAGCCTGTCGATTACATCATCTTCCAGCTCGTAACGGGAGATGATGAACATTGCCAGTATTAGCAGCAGTGCGGGGATCACTGCTACCAGCCAAAGAATTCCCTGTTCAACGAAAGGTGTCTGCGAAACAGCATTCTTTTCGTCGAATCCTACAAATGCCAGTACAAAGCCGGGTACCACACCACCCAGCGCCATGCCAGCCTTGAAGAAGATACCGGTGAGGGCGTTTACGATGCCTGATATGCGACGGCCGGTTCTGTGTTCCCCGTAGGAGATCACCTCCGGCACCAGCGCCCACATATATCCTGTTGCTACGATCACTCCCGTAGATTTGATAAATTGTGCTACCAACACCAGCCACACCAGATCCTTCAGTGCCGGAATAACGGAGATGGCATAGAGCAGCCCCATGCCGAAGATGGCTACCGAGAGAAAGACGTAGAACATCTGTTTCTTGCCGATGGCCCGTTTAATGGCAGGCACCATCGGCATAAAAATAAATGCCGGGATGGAACCGAGTGCCATGAAATAGGGCACCATCTCGGGTGCACGCATGTTATAGATCATGTAATAGGATCCCGCCGAGTTGCCGATGGCCATCATGGCAAAAGCGGTGATGAAGAAACAAGCCAGTACCCGCAGCGGTCGGTTCCGTTTGAACTCTGTCCATAGGTCCGACACCTTTACCAATGCCATATCCTTGTCTTTCATTACCACCCGTTCCTTGGTCTGGGTGTAACAGAAAAACAGGAGAAGAAGTCCGGTGATTGCATAGATGGTCATGGTGATGAACCATGCCTTTCCCGACGCGGCGGAGTTAATCAGTCCGTCAGGAGAGAGGCTCTTTACGATGATGGGAATTCCGTAGGCTACAGCCAGCCCTCCCAGGTTAGCCATGAACATGCGGGTGGCGGTGAGTTTGGTGATCTCATCGGTATCGCGGGTAAGTGAGGCGTTGAGTGCTCCGTAGGGGACATTGACCAGGGTGTATGACATCGACATACCCACATAGGTAATGTAAGCGTAGAGCAGCGAGCCGGAGAAGCCGTTCCAGAAGCAGAGGATGGCAAATCCTGTAAGGGGCACTCCTCCCAGTATCAGCCAGGACCGGTATTTCCCCATCTTCGGGTTTCGTTTGTCCACGAAAGCACCCACAATGGGGTCCCACACCACGTCGATCAGCCTTACGATCAGGAACATCACTGCTGCGGTGGCTGCCGGCAGGCCGAACACATTGGTGTAAAAAATCAGGAGGTACATCGATACCGTCTGGTAGATGAGGTTCTGTGCCAGGTCGCCTGCTCCGAAACCGATGCGCTGTACCGATGAGAGTTTGTAAAATCCCCGCGACTCACGCTTTGTTGCTGACTGATCTTCCATTGTTGTTTATTTGTTTTTGTTTGGTATAAGTTGTTGTGCTAATTCGAAGTACGTTGTTCTGATCATCTCATTTTTATTGTAAACGTTTTGCTGGTATTGTGTACGTGCACAGTTTTGTACACAAATAAAATCATCAATTACGTAAAAACTGAATTACCTTAATAAGGTCGCGAAAACGTTCTTACATTGGTTGCTACAAAAATAGCTTTATTTTTTGCAACAAACCGGCAATAAGAGAGGAAAGGTGTATTGAAAAAAAATATGATGAATATAGATGTGGTATATATATTTCGTTCGTGCAATCTATCCAGGTTGTCCAACTTACGGGCTCTGATGTGAATGCACTTTGTAGGGTTGATCTCAATCAATAGAAGAGGAAATAGAGAGAGAATGCTAAATTTTCCCCCTATTTCCAAATCTTTCACAAAGATTTAATAACCCGGATTCTGATAGGCTTTCTTTTCCTCGTCACTCATCGTCATGCCGTCGATCTGCCCCTGCGGAATGGGACGCAGATAGTGGTAGGGTTCAATGGTTCGTTGATATACAACAGGTGTGTGATCTCCTTTGCTACTACCGCAGATGGTATAGGATCCGGCTAATTCACCCCATTTCTGGGTGCGTACCAGGTCGTACCAGCGGTAACCCTCGCCGAAGAACTCACGGCTGCGTTCCTCCAGGATGTAGTTGATATCGATGGTGGTTGGCGTGGCCGCTACCATGGCGGAGCTCCGGTCTTCTACCTTCTCATAGTTGCCGTTGTTTTTCCAGCGCCACTTGCCTGCTCGTGCGCGGAGCACGTTGACCAGCTGACGGGCAGTCATTGGCCAGGTGGCTCCCTTCACGGCAGCTTCGGCGGCAATCAGGTAGAATTCGGAGAACTTGGCAATGTTCCAGGGGCGTGTAAGTGCACCGTTGGGCTGTCCCAGTCCGGTCCCATTGTCAGTGCGATAGGTCCCCAGCTTCCAGAGTCCCGGGTAGACGACGCGGCTGATGCCACTGGGGGCGATCACCCAGTCAGCCCTTCCCGGCAGGGTGCCTGCACCTATATTGCTGGGACCACTACCTTCAGGATAAGTGACCGGTGTCCCGGGTTCTTCCTCCAGAAAGGTAAGCACCGGTTCCCCGTTTCTTACAGGAAGCCCGTTCGCATTCAGAAGTGTCTCATCAGCAATGCCTGCCTTTCCCCAGTTGCCGTAGTAGACCGTGGCAAAGGTGCCGTCGAAGCGGCTGTCGTTTGTTTTGTCGGCAAATGTCTCCGTAATTGTTTCGATGGTGGGGGCCATACGGGTCCAGGGACGGCCGCCCCACTGT
>WOYT01000119.1 GCA_011620695.1 Proteiniphilum sp. | reverse complement strand
TTACATTCGTGAAGAGAAAGCGGGGATCCAGAAAATTGCCGTACTGGTTGCATTCCTGCACAGCAGCAGTCAGGTTTGCATGCACATCTTTGTCTAATGACAAGAGCATGAGGATGGTGAAATAGTTGCTCTTGATCTCAAATTTCTCGATCACCACTTCAGCCTGCTGCAGTTGAAATGTGAACTCGCGTTCCACGATCTCCTTTTGCAGGGGAGTGAGCGCCTGGTTGTTGCGGGTGGTGAAGAGTGAAAAGAAACGCAGCTTCTTATCCAGCCCGCCTAATCCTGAAGAGATATAGACCTGTTGTTGTCCCGACAGATCGGAGCTCAGCACGATGCGGCTACTCACCAGCGCCATGGCGGACCAGTGGGCCAGTTCCGGCTCGGGGGGACTGCTGTGATAGGTCTCAATGGCACGGTATGCTCTCACATCGGGGATGGATGCCAGTAGTGTCAGACTTCTTTTTTTTCGTTCTGCCGGTATGTCGGGAGAGAAAAGGATAGCGATCTCTTCGTCCAGCACGAAAGGATTGTTTTCTTTTCGAAGCTGATCGAAAAAACGGAAATAAGCCATCTGCTCTTCAATGGGTACCAACTCTTCCAGGATATGAAATGAGTCTATACCCTGTTCATCGAGGGTCTGTCTCAATTTTGCCAAAAGATCATCCTGACTGCTCATATTACAAAGATAGTTTTTTTCTAATTCTTTCGTCTCTTTTCTGCTAAAAGATGAAAGAAGTGACGTGCCATATTCCTTAAATTTCATCAAACAGGCCCATAATCTCAGCAGAATTGTATAAATTCGCACAATCAACTCAAAATGTGCCCGCCAATGAAAATCAGGATCGTGAACCAGTCGAAGCACCCTTTGCCCGCACATGCCACCGCGCTCGCCGCAGGGATGGATTTGCGGGCCAATATTGATGAGCCGCTAGTGCTGAACCCACTGGAGCGGGTTTTGGTGCCCACCGGTCTCTATCTGCAATTGCCGGAGGGTTATGAAGCGCAGCTTCGCCCCCGCAGCGGCCTGGCGCTTCGTCACGGAATCACCCTGCTCAACAGCCCCGGTACCATTGATGCTGATTATCGCGGGGAGATAGGGGTGATTCTGGTGAATCTCTCCAATGAACCTTTTACCATCTGTGACGGTGAACGTATTTGTCAGATGGTGGTGGCACAGCACGAGCGAATAGAGTGGGAACCGGTAGCGTCGCTCAGTGAGACAGCACGTGGCGGTGGTGGATTCGGACATACCGGAAAACAGTAACAAAGATCGATAAACATGCATAAGAGATATACGAGACAGCTTTTTTTTATCCTGACACTTTTGCTCACCAGCCTGGCCGGCTCCATCGCTTCAGAGACAGACCCCGACAAAAGAGCGTCGAGCGAAGTGCCCCTTACAGTGGAGGAGAGGCGTAAGTTTGATCATTTTTTTTACGAGGCAGTGAACGCCAAAGTGCAGGGGAAGTACGACGAAGCAATGGATCTTTTCCGTTACTGTCATGCCCTTGACTCCACCAATGCCAATGTCCTGGTGGAGCTGGGTACTTTTTACAATGTCCTGCAGGAGAAAGACAAGGCACTCATCTACCTGCAGAAAGCGGTCTCTCATGATCCGGAGAATTACTATTACAACATGATGCTGGCGGGACTCAGCAAGGAGCTGGGGCTTAAACAGGATGTGGTAGATATCTACAGTGCCATGCATGAACGCTACCCCGATAAGCAGGATCTGCTTTATGAGCTGGCTTCGGCCTATGCCGACAATGGGGAGCTGCAGAAAGCGATAGATATGCTGAACCGGTTGGAGAAAAGTACCGGTATCATTGAGATGGTCACGCTGAATAAGTTTCGTTATTACTCCATGATGGGACAAAAGGAGAAGGCATTTGATGAGATCCGGCAGATTATTGAGAAAAATCCATCTAACCCGGCCTATCTGGTACTGTTGGGTGACCTCTACCTGGAAGACAACCAGGTTGAAAAGGCATGGGATTATTATGAACAGGCCAGATCGGTTGATCCCGCATTCCCGGAGCTTATCCTTTCCAGGATAAACTTTTACGAGAAGCAAAACCGCAAAAAGGAAGCACAGGAAGAGCTGGAGATGGCGATCTCAAGCAGTTCCATGGAGGTTGAAACAAAGCTGCAACTACTTACCCGTTACATCGGTATCCTGCAGCAGGAGCAACAGGATCTGACCCAAGCCAACCCGCTTTTTGAGTCTCTCTTCCGGCAGTATCCAAACTTTTCCCGGCTCTACATGATTTACGGGAATGTGTTGATGATGCAAAACGAAAAAGATAAGGCCATGGAGCAGTTCCGGAAATACATCTCCGATCAGCCCGATGATCCTGCAGGTTATGAGCAGATTATACGGATTGCCTTACCGGAGGAAGATCTGGAGACCATTAAGTCGGTTACTGAGCAAGGGATTAAAAATATTCCGCAAGAACCACAGTTCTATTTTTATCTTGGTGCTGCACATTACCAGCAGAAGAACTATGAAGAGGCATTGCGGGTCTTTCAAGAGGGGCTGGAACATGCGGTGATTGAAAATCCCTTGCTGGAGTCCGACTTCTACGGTCAGATAGGTGATCTGAACTATTTCCTTGGCCGTAAAGAGGAAGCCTTTGAGAGCTATGAGAAAGCACTACAGCTCAACCCCAATAACCTGCCCGTGTTGAACAATTACAGTTACTACCTTTCACTCGATAGGAGAGATCTGGACAAAGCAGAGATGATGAGTGGCATCACCGTCAAAGCTGAGCCCATGAATCCCACCTATCTGGATACCTATGGATGGATTTTGTTTGAACAGGGTTCCTACCTCATGGCGAAGATCTACCTTGAGAAAGCTGTTGAATATAGCGGGGAAAACCCATCGGCAGAGGTGCTGGAACATTATGGCGACATACTGAACAAAACCGGAGAAAAAGAAAAAGCGGTGGAACAGTGGATCAGGGCAAAGGAGCTGGGAGGTGATGCTGAAGCGCTGGATCGGAAAATCAAATCCATAACCAACTCATCGCTATGAGACCTGCACGTTACAATCGCTATTTTTGCTTTTTTTTACTCTCTTCTATCCTGCTAACGGCCTGCAAGACAAAGCAGCAATATATCTATTCAACAAAGCCGGTAGAAGATAAAAATCCCAATGAGTTGTTTCAGAACATCATCGAGCGTGAGTTTTCATACCAGACTTTCTCTGCAAAACTGAACATGAACCTGACCTCCGGTAAACAGTCGCTCAGCTCCAAGGCCAATATACGGATTGTGAAAGACAATGCCTTACAGATTTCGATACAGCCGCTGTTCGGCGTAGAGATGTTTCGATTCTACATCAATCCCGATACCCTGCTTTTCCTCGACAGGATGAACAAACGTTATGTGCTGGAGCCACTCGATGAACTGAAAGAGCGATATCCGGTGGGATTCGATTTTTACACCATGCAGTCATTCTTTACCAATGCATTGTTCATCTCGGGGAAAAATGAGGTGGAGGCTGCTGATTATCGGAAGTTCAACTTTTCACGCACATCAGATCATAACTATTACCTCACGGCGAAAGATCACGCCTCAGGCATCGATTATGCTTTCACCGTGAATGGTGATGACCGGATCACTTTCACACACCTGTCACAACCGGAGCGTAATCAATCACTTCAGTGGGGATACCATAATTTCGCCCTGCTCAATGAGATCAGTTTCCCGCACAAGATGAACATTTCACTCAGTACCAACAGTAAGAAAGTGGATGCTGAGCTGCTTTTCTCTGATGTGGTGACCAATCTGCCGATTGAACTTTCCAAAAGTGTTCCGAATGGTTATTCCAGGACCTCAATCGGTGAAATCATGAAAATCCTCTCTTCAAATCAATGAAACGAGCATGAGAAAAACGGTTGTTTTGTTATCTTTCTTTCTCCTTCTGCTAACCCGGCTACTGGCACAGACACCTCAGATTGAGCATCTGCAACAGCAGCAAAAGGCATTGCAGGATGAGATCCGGATTACAAACAGACTTTATCTCGATGTGAAAAAACAGACCACCACCATCCTTGACCGGATCAATCTGATCAACAAACAGATCAGCTCCCGCAAAGAGCTGATCAATGTGCAGCGGGAAGAGGTAGCCGCCTTGCGCAGGGAGGAGGAGCGCCTGGAGGAGGAGATTGAACGATTGAACAAAGAGCTTTCCGAAGCACAGGAGAAGTATGCGAATGCCATCCGGGGGATGTTGCGACACAATGTCAGTCAGAACAAGCTACTCTTCATCCTTTCAGGTCGCTCTTTGGGTGAGTCGATTCGCAGGATGCAGTACCTGAAAGATTATTCGCGCTGGCAACAGTCGCAGGCTGAAGAGATCAAAAAACAAAACCGTGAGATAGCCGACAGAAAAGCGGCACTTACCAAGGCCAGGATAGACCGTGAGAAAGCGCTTGCAGCCCTGGAGCAGGAGCAACAGAGGCTGCAACAGGAGGAGAAGGTCAGACAGCAGGAGATCTCTGCTGCGAGGGGTAAGGAGCAGGAGCTGCAGCAGACATTGCAACAGAAACAGCGGCGTGTGAACCAGCTGAATGCCCAGATTGAAAAACTGATCGCAGAGGAGGTGGCTCGTCAGGAGCGGGAGGAAGAGGCGCGCCGCAGGGCTGAGGAAGCAGCGCTTCGCAGGAAAGCGGCAGAGGAGTCTGAGCGTGCTGCTCGCGGCAGAGAGAAGAGAGAGGAAGCAGCAGGGGAGGCAGAGATGGCAACGGAGGAGCGTCCCGGCAAGGAGGAGGCAGTACCGGAGAAAGCTGCCGAGAGCGCTCCTCGCATTGAGAAGGGCGGCAGTATAGCGACAGAGACGTTCCGGCTTTCCAAGAACTTTGCCGCCAACAAGGGACGGTTGCCGATGCCGGTAACCGGGACCGCAACGATTGTCGGTGGTTTTGGTGCCAAGAAGCACAGTGAATGGAACATCACCACCAATAGCAACGGGGTGGACATACAGGCGCAAAAGGGAGCGAGCATCCGGACGGTGTTCGATGGTGAGGTGTCGAAGGTATTCTCCTTTCCTGGCTCCAATACCTGTGTCATTGTGCGTCATGGCGAGTATTACACTTTCTATGCCAATATCTATGATCTCTTCGTGAAGCAGGGAGACAAGGTGAAGACGGGCCAGTCGCTGGGTCGTATCTACACCGATCCCGACACCGGCATAGCCACCATGCATTTTCAGCTTTGGCAGAAAACCACCAAGCTCAATCCTGCGTACTGGCTCAGCAGATAATAAAAGAAACCATTATCACCAACCCAATGTCACTTAAACTACGTCTCATCATCATGAATTTCCTCCAGTTTGCCGTCTGGGGGGCTTATCTCACATCCATGTCGCGCTATCTGGGACCAGCCGGCCTGGGAGCACACATCGGCATCTTTTATTCCGTACAGGGGATTGTCTCGATCTTCATGCCCGCCATCATGGGAATCATTGCCGATCGATGGGTGCCTGCGCAGAAGCTGCTGGGTGCCTCGCACCTGCTGGCTGCGCTCTTTATGCTTTCAGCAGGATGGTATGGATTACAGGCAGGGGGTGATGTCTCATTTCCTGTGCTCTTCACGCTATATACGCTGAGTGTGGCTTTCTACATGCCTACGCTGGCACTCTCCAACTCGGTGGCCTATACCATCCTGGAGCGGGGAGGGATGGATACGGTACGGGCTTTTCCCCCTATTCGCGTATTTGGGACCGTGGGTTTTATTTTTACCATGTGGCTGGTCGATCTGATCGGTTTTCAGACCTCCTCAATGCAGTTCGTGGTGAGTGCAGTCATCGGCCTGATGCTGGGTCTCTATGCTTTCACCCTTCCCAAATGCCCCATTAGCACCGATACCACCGACAAGACGCTGGCTCAGGCACTTGGGTTGGATGCTTTCAAACTGTTCAAACAGCGGAAGATGGCACTGTTCTTTATCTTTTCCATGCTGCTTGGCGTCTCGCTTCAGATCACCAACGGCTTCGCCAACCCCTTCATTGCCAGTTTTGAAGCCGATCCGCTCTATGTCACTACATTTGGTGTACAACATTCAAATATGCTCATCTCTCTCTCACAGATATCGGAGGCGTTGTGCATCCTGCTCATTCCTTTCTTCCTGCGACGATACGGTATTAAGCGGGTGATGATCATTGCCATGCTGGCATGGATGATGCGTTTCGGATTCTTCGGACTGGGTAACCCCGGTAGCGGTGTCTGGTTGCTGGTGATCTCCATGCTGGTATATGGTGTGGCGTTCGATTTCTTCAATGTCTCCGGTTCTCTCTTTGTGGATAAGGAGACACCACACAACATCCGTGCCAGTGCGCAGGGCTTGTTCATGCTGATGACGAACGGAATCGGTGCCACCATCGGAACGCTTGGAGCTCAATGGGTGGTGAATCAGTTCACCTCCTGGCAGGATGTGATTGTGGGGGGTGAAATAAAGTCGTTGATGCTGGGCGACTGGCAGTCTGTCTGGTTTATTTTTGCCGGATATGCCCTGCTGGTAGCTATCCTCTTTGCCCTCCTTTTCCGATACCGTCACGAACCGGAGGTGTCGCTCAAATAGATCTCTCGGTAGAACAAACGAAAGAGAAAAGGATGCAAACCTTACAGGTCTGCATCCTTTTCTCTGGTTTTTGGGTGTGACGGGTCACCTTGAATTGAGGCTACGGCACCATGATGATTGTTTTCAGGTTCCCCTGGCTGAGCAGTTCATTGGCAAACTTCTGCACATCTTTGGGTGTCATGGCATTGACCGCATCGATGTATCCGGTATGCATGTCTTCTCCGTAAAAGTAGAGCTGATCCAGAATGTTAACCCAATAGCTGTTCTCTTTCAGATTCTCGGCGTAGTTCTTGTTCAAATATTCTTTCACCTTGATGAAATCTGACTCCCGGGGTCCGTTGGCAGCGATCTCGTTCAATTGCATAAGGATGATCTCATTCAACTGCCCTTTCTTTTCCGGATCGGTGTCGAACATGATCTGGAGCAGCGTTTGTCCTTCCGGATA
>WOYT01000066.1 GCA_011620695.1 Proteiniphilum sp. | reverse complement strand
AAGAACTATTTGCATACATTACAGTTGCCACATCGCATCAGCTCGCCGCGGAACCGCTTTTCGATCAGCATTGTCAGACGCTCCTGCAGGGTATCGATCCGTACCAGGTCCACCACATCATGGGTGAAAGCCACCATCAGCAGAAGCTTTGCCTCATCCTTATCGATGCCGCGGGCACGCATGTAAAAGAGAGCATCCTCATCGAGCTGACCCGTGGTAAGCCCGTGCGAGCACTTCACATCATCGGCATAGATCTCCAGCTGTGGTTTGGAAAACATATGCGCCGTGGCCGAGGCCAGCAGGTTGCGGTTGTTCTGGTAAGCCTGGGTCTTCTGCGCATCCTTTTCCACCAGGATCTTACCGCAGAAGACACCGGTAGCGCTGTCGTCGAGCACTGTCTTGAACAGCTCGTTGCTGGTGCAATTGGGCAGGGCATGATCGAGGAAAGCGAAATTATCGATATGCTGCTGGCGGTCGCAGATGGCCAGTCCCCCGGCATTCACGTGGGCATGCTCACCCAGGATGCGGAAGCGGTAGTTGTTGCGGGTATATCCGTTGTGCAGCGTGATGCCGCTGGTCACCACGTGCGAGTGCTCCATCTGTTCACTGAAAAGGTTATTCAGGCGTGTCACCTTCAACGAGTTCTCCTCCAGCTCGTAGATATCCACCTGAGCATGGGCGGCAGCAGAGACCTCCGTCACCTGTGTCACCACGAAGTGCACATCGTCCACCGCATGGTCGCATACCAGCAACTTCACATGGGCATTCTCCTCAGCGATGATCAGCAGGCGGCGGTTCACATTCAGGTCCACCCCACCCCGCAGGATATTGATCAGTTGCAGCGGTTTTTCCACCGTCACGTTCTTCGGCACATAGACCACGAAGCCATCCTGGGCAAACATTGTGTTGTAGGCCACCACACCATTGTCTGCGTAATCGGCTATCCGGCCATAGTGGGCATTGAAAATCTCGGGATGATCCTCCGAGAATCGTTGCATGCTGCCCACATAAACCCCCTCGGGAAGAGGGTCGTTGACCATCGGCTTGTCGTAGTAGCGATCGTTGATCAGGAAGTAGAGATGCGTGGATAGGTTGGGCACATCGCACTTGAAAGCGTCATAGGGATTCACCGGGATGGGTATGTTCCGCAGATTCAGTCCCAGGTCTGCATCAAATGCACGGGCCAGGTTTGAGTGTTTGTAATCCTCCTCGCGGGAGGTGGGGAATCCGATCTGCTGAAAACGGTCGAAAGCAGCATCCCGGTGCCGGTTCATCCCCTCCACGGAGTTGGCATCGAGTTCGCTGCGAAACTGTTGAAACAGATCTTTATACTGTTGTTCTATCATTGTTCTGAATGGGTTGCTTGTTACGGGTTAATCAGCCAGTCATAGCCTCTCTTCTCGAGCTCCAGCGCCAGCTCGGGCCCGCCGGAGCGGATGATCCTGCCGGCGTAGAGTACATGCACGTGATCGGGCTTGATATACTCCAGCAGCCGCTGGTAGTGGGTGATCACGATGGTGGCGTTCTCTTTCTTATGCAGCTTGTTCACACCCTGCGCCACGACACGAAGCGCATCAATGTCAAGACCGGAGTCGGTCTCATCGAGGATGGAGAGCTGTGGACTAAGCATCGCCATCTGGAAGATCTCGTTTTTCTTCTTCTCGCCACCGGAGAAGCCCTCGTTCACCGAACGGCTCACCAGGTTACTGTCCATGCCAAGCAGCTCCCGCTTTTCGCGCATCAGCTTCAGGAAGTCGCTCGCCGAGATGGGCTCCTCACCCCTGTACTTGCGTTGTTCGTTCACGGCGGCACGCATGAAGTTGACCATGCTCACCCCAGGGATCTCCACCGGGTACTGGAAACTGAGGAAGAGCCCTTCGCGGGCACGGTCCTCGGGCTCCATCTCCAGCAGGTCATTCCCCTTAAAGAGGATGCTGCCGCGGGTGACTTCGTATTTTGGGTTTCCCGCCAGCACTGAGGCCAGCGTGCTCTTGCCGGAACCGTTGGGTCCCATCACTGCATGAATCTCACCCGGTTTCACCTCCAGGTTGATCCCCTTGAGGATCTCTTTCTCTTCTACGATTGCATGCAGGTTCTTTATCTGTAACATATTTTGGTTGTTCTATTGATTGTTGTCATAATAAAAAAGCGGCTCAGTTGCTGCCGTGCCGCCTGAGAACATCATTCCCGGTCTGCTGCCGGTGAGCGGGAAATACCGCCACTGGATAACAACTACCGGCGCGGAATTGTTTGGCATGGGCGTGTAATTATCGTTCTACTCAACCTCCTTTTTCCTCCTCGCTGATGATCTCCTCTGCCACCTTGATCTTGCGAAACAGATCAGAGGCGAAGACAAAATCGTTCAACTTCTCATTATCGGCATCCATCACCTGCGATTTGCTTCCCTCCCACTCCTTGATTCCTTCGTTGAGGAAGATGACATTGTCACCGATGTTGATCACCGAGTTCATGTCGTGCGACACCACGATGGTGGTGATGTCGAAGTCGGTCGTTATATCGCTGATCAGCTCGTCGATCACCTGCGATGTCTTGGGGTCGAGGCCGGAATTGGGCTCATCGCAGAAAAGATACCGGGGGTTGAGCACAATGGCCCGGGCAATGGCGGCACGCTTCTTCATCCCCCCGCTGATTTCAGACGGGAGCAGGTTGGCTGCCTGCAGCATATCCACCCGCTCCAGGCAGAACTCCGCCCGCTTGCGACGTTCACGCCGGTTCTTGCGGGAGAACATATCGAGCGGAAACATCACATTCTCCAGCACCGTAAGTGAATCGAACAACGCTGCGCCCTGAAACAGCATCCCAATGTCGCGCCGCAGGCGCCGTATTTCGCCGCTGCGCATGGTGGTGAGGTTCCTGCCGTCGTAGAGGATCTCCCCCGATGTGGGCTGAATGAGCCCCACAAGGCACTTCAGCATCACCGTCTTGCCGGATCCGCTCTTGCCGATGATGATGTTTACCACCCCTTTCTGGAAAGTAGCATCGATGTTTTTTAGTACCATCGTCCCATCGAACTCTTTCACCAGGTTTCTTACCTCTATCATATCACTTCAATTTTATCCCATGGCCAGCTGCGTGAAGACCAGGTCGCTGGCCAGTATCAGAATGCTGTTCATCACCACTGAGCGGGTGCTGGCTTCTCCCACCTCAAGGGCACCGCCGCTGGCTGTGTATCCAAAATATGCAGCCACCGACGAGATGATGAACCCGAAAAGCATCGACTTAGCGATGGAGTACCAGACAAACGACTCGTTGAAGAATGCCTGGATACCGTAAACATAGGTCTCCACGGAGGGGGTGCCCAGCACCATGCAGATGATGTAACCACCAAAGAGTCCCGTGAACATGCTGAAGATCACCAGCACCGGCATAAAAACAACGAATGCAGCTATCTTGGGCAGGATCAGGTAATTGGCGGAGTTGACGCCCATGATCTCCAGGGCATCTATCTGTTCGGTGATCCGCATAGAGCCAAGCTCGGAAGCGATGTTCGACCCCACCTTTCCGGATAGGATCAGACACATGATGGTGGAGGAGAACTCCAGCAGGATGATCTCACGCGAGACGACACCCACGGTGAAACTGGGCAACATGGGAGAGTCGATGTTGAGCGCTATCTGCAGTACGATCACCGCCCCGATAAAGAAAGAGATGATCACCACAATCCATATAGAGCTGACACCCAGCGCATATACGCCTTTCTGGAACTCTTTCATAAACTGACTGAACCGGTCGGGGGGGGTCAGCACCCGCTTCAACAGCAGTGCATATTCACCGACACTTTCCAGGGAACTGATGATACTCATGGGTCAATTATTGTTCAAGTTTTTATCGCTGCAAAGATAGAAATTTTATTTCTGATGCATAAATCATTATTTTTGCACAATGTTTGAACTGAATGACCGGGAGCTGGGTAAAATTATAGTGACACCCAACCGCAGGGCGAAAAAGATCATCGCACGGCGGAAAGAAGATCATATCCGGCTCACGGTGCCCCACAACTTTAACGCTAAGCGCATCCTCTCACTCCTGGAGGAGCTGCGTCCGCGGCTGTTACAGCTCATGCCGCAACCTCCGGTAACGTTTAACGAGGGGGATGTGATCCGCTCACTCACTTTCGAGGCGAGGCTGGTACGTGACCCTTTCCAAAAGAACCTGCGACTCATCCTGAAAGAGGGAACACTAAGCATCATTGTCCCCAAAGGACTGGACATCACCCGTAAAGAGGTGCAACAGGCAATACGTGGTGCCATCAACCAGGTACTGCGTCTGGAAGCCAAGCGGGTGTTGCCGGCAAAGACTGCTCTCTTTGCAAAGCAGCATGGCCTCACCTACAACAGCGTGAAGATTGGAAGCAGCCGCGGTCGCTGGGGCAGCTGCTCCACGCGCAGGGACATCAACTATTCTCTCTTCCTGATGTTGCTGCCGGAGCGGCTCATCGATTACGTGGTACTGCACGAGCTGGCGCACACCGTGGAGATGAACCACAGTGATCGTTTCTGGCAGCTGCTGGAGCGGATGTGCGGCTGCAACACGGAAGAGCTGCGGCGGGAGACCAAAAGGTATCATTCAGACAGCTACCGTTTCCTGGCGGGTAAATAAGCAGTTCAGGTTTAAAGATCCTTGATCAGCTGGTCTTTTTCGGTATCGTACATGCTCATACGTGAGTTGACCAGTGCCTCCCAATGCTCCCTGAAATCACCTTCCATGTCAATCATGAAATCTTCCGATCCTCTTTTATCGAGCTTACTCATCAGCCCGTTCACGGTGATCAGGTTGATATCAATCGCCGGCTGATAGGCCATAACCCGTTCATCATGCGGCGAGGGGGTCACTGAGATGATACGCAGCTCCAGCAGTTCATCGAGGATGTCACTGGTAAGGCGCGCCGGCACCTTGCAACGGAGCGAGAGCTGTTCGGCCGTGAGCGGCAGCTTCTCATCGGCGAAACGCTGTACGATGGCGGAGGTGATCAGCAACGTAAAGAAATCGCGATAACGGCGGCTGATGTTACGGGTCTCTTTCTCGAACGAGAAGTTACGAACGTTCTGTGCAGCATACGAGACCTCGGCTCCGATCAGCACGATGAACCAGGACATCTGCAGCCAGAGAAGCATCAGCGGGATGGCGGCGAAAGTACCGTAGATAGCGTTGTAGCGGGTGATCCAGAGCTGTCCGCTGAGGTAGAGCATCTGGAAGAACTGGAAAGCGGCGCCAGCCAGTGCTCCCGCGATCAGTGCATTGAGGAACTTCACCTTGGTGTTGGGCAGAAATTTATAGAGGGCGGTGAAGATGAAGATGATCACCACCAGCGGTACAATGTTGAGCAGCTGTGGAATGAATGGATAGAGGATGTATATGATCTTCATTGTGTTGCTCTGGGGATAGCTGATGATGTTGAGCGCGTTGACCAGCACGAAGAAGAATGGGATAAGCAGTATCATGGCCGAATAATCGGTCACCTTCCGGCCGATGCTCCTGCCGCGGGTGACGCGCCATATCTTGTTAAAATTGTTCTCGATGTCACCAAAGAGAATTATAATGGTGTAGAGGAAAAGCAGGATACCGATCCCTGCAAAGACACCACCGCCACGGGCCTCCTCGAGCGACTGCTCAATCATCCCGAACAGCAGATTCAGAAACTCCCGCGTACGACCGTCGGCCGTAGCCTCTTCCGCCATACCGGGTGTCATTATCTCGGCAGCAGCCTCTTCTCCAAGGGTGATGGTGTCACCCTGCCTTTCGGAGAAGACCGCCATGCTGTCGGTATCAGGATTGGGCGTTACAGCCATCACCTCACTGTTGGGATTCCCACCCAGCATAAAGCTGAAGATGCTACTCTCCATGATGTTCTCGATGCCGAAACCTCTTGCAATGGCAAAGATCACCGCCAGCAACGGCACGATGGAGAGCAGGGTGCGATAGGTGAGCGAGCGGGCACTGGCAGCAATATCGAGCTCCTGCACATTGCGCACGGTGAGGATCATCGTCTTGATGATATTGTAGAGGATATTTTTCTTGTTGGAGAGCGTCTCGGGATTCTGCCGCCAGATGCCATAGGAGAGAAAATGGAGCAGTTCTTTTATCCGGATCTTCATCCGTTCGAACCTGCCCGGCTTCTCCTCTTCGTCATAGTCGCGTCTCTTCCTTCTTCTTGCCATCCCTGGGTCTGTTACATAAAAAAAGCAGCCGATCTGTAAGCCGGGTTCTGTGCCCCGTACAAGACGGAGTGTCTGTCATTTATCTGGGGACAGGTGTCACCACCAGCCTCTAGCGGCCTACCCCCCGGCATCGGGCGAGCAACCCTATCCATCCGGTATACATGGCCTTGCAACCCATAACGCGTACGGCATGCCCTGTTGCCAGGGCACCCGGTGGGCTCTTACCCCACCTTTTCACCCTTACCCCTGCCGAAGCAAAGGCGGTCATTTTCTGTTACGCTGATCTGCCCTCACGGACAGCTTCCTGTTAGGAAGTATGGCGCTCTGCGTTGCCCGGACTTTCCTCTGCGACAACGGATGTCGCAGCGACAAACCGACCTGCTGCAACTGCAAAAGTAGTAATAACTTGTGATTTATATGCACCTACCAGCCATTTTATTGCATAACCTTTTCAAACCTGGTGTCGATATAAAACCGGAAGGGGAAAAACCGGAGATATGATGCTGCCACTTCAGCAGCAAGGTGTTTGATGAGGAGCGTTGCTCTCGATGCATCATGGACCGAGCTGCTTTCGGCCGTCTGCAGGATTATTACATCGTCCGATTCGGGTGTGAGCCCGGGAAATGTTGACGGTACTACGGCACTTTTGAGGCCTTCTTTGGGTGAGACAATATGCGAAACATACAGGGAATTGAACCATTATGCCCGCACCAAGGCTCTTCGATGATTTAAACTTTTCGGGAGGGATTTATTTCAACTTTTTGTGTATGTTTGCACTTCAATCGTCAAAAAAAGCAAAAACATCGATGAAGATCTCCGCTAATTCTGTAGGAAGAATCGCGGATAATTATTTTAAAGTATC
>WOYT01000014.1 GCA_011620695.1 Proteiniphilum sp. | reverse complement strand
CCCACCCCTCATTCACCAGGCATTTAAAAATGGGCAGATTGCGTGCTCTCTGCCGAATATAGTTCTCGGGGGAAAGGATCTGGGGGTTCTGTTTCTGTTTCTTTGCCATAGCTGTATGTTGGAAATGTCACTGGCTTTGAAGTTCTCCTTGTCTCCAAAACAATTTTTTAACTTACTGATATGTAATCTGTCTGTTGCGATTATGCTGATGTTTAATGCTACAAATATATATCTATATTTTGGCAATATGAAATAAAAATTGCCAATAATTTAATGTTAAAAACAGCTTTTTTCTGCGAATTTATCATTTTAACCAATTATTCCCTTATCTTTGCAACAAATTCATCGCTAGAAATGCAGAATTTGTATCATCCATACACCGGTACCACTACTACAATGACCATGACCCCTTGGGGGGTTAGGTAAATTTTCACATCCGCAAGCGGCGATTGCCGCACAAGCGATAAATCCTGTTATCGCGCTACAATCCAATACATTATTTTTTTCGACTCCGCCTGTGCGGAACAAAACCATCCGGAAGAGAGAACATCGTGAAACGATTCCGCTCTTCGGACTCCAGAGATCATAAAACAGAATGGTATGAAGGTGATGAAATTTGGCGGGAGCTCCGTAGGGAGCCCCGATAGCCTGAAGCTGGTCAAGCAGATCATTGAAAAGGAAAAAGAGCCGGTGATCGTGGTGGTCTCCGCCCTGGGAGGCGTGACCGACCGGTTACTGCTGGCTGCCGACTTCGCACTGAACAACAACCCCGGATACAAGAGCCTCCTCGACGAAATGATTGCGCGTCACGAGGAGATCATTGAAAAGATGATCGCCTCCCCAGACCTGCGGGATGAGGTTACACAAAAGGTACAGCCACTCTTCGAGGACCTGCGTAACATCCTGCGGGGTGTCTACCTGATCGGCGACCTCTCTCAAAAGACTTCCGATAAGATCGTCAGCTATGGAGAACGCCTCTCTTCACTGATCATCAGCCGCGTGATTGAGGGGGCAGAGCTCTACGACCCTACCCTATTTATCAAAACCAGCCGCCAGTTCCGAAACCATCTGCCCGACCTGGCACGCTGCAACCAGCTGATCCGGAAGACCTTCGCCGAGATGCCGCCACCACAGGTGGCCATCGTCCCCGGCTTCATCGCCTCAAGCAGCGAGAATGATGACATCACCAACCTGGGCCGCGGCGGCTCGGATTACACTGCCGCCATCATCGCTGCCGCGATGAATGCTTCAGTGCTGGAGATATGGACCGACGTGGATGGCTTCATGACAGCCGATCCCAGAATCATCAACTCGGCCTACGTGATTGAGGAGCTCTCCTTTACCGAGGCGATTGAGCTCTCCAACTTCGGAGCAAAGGTGATCTATCCCCCCACCATCTTCCCGGTTTATCACAAGAACATCCCCATCCGGGTGAAGAACACTTTCCGTCCTGAGTGCGAAGGAACACTGATCCGCAACATCGCACCCAACCCCAACGGACAGATCATCAAAGGGATCTCCTCCATCAACGATACGGCGCTGATCACCATCCAGGGCCTCGGCATGGTGGGAGTGATCGGGGTCAACAAACGAATCTTCTCCGCACTGGCCGACAACGGGATCAGCGTCTTTATTGTCTCGCAGGCATCCTCGGAGAACAGCATCTCCATCGGTGTCCGTACGCAGGATGCACCAACGGCTCAAAAGGTACTCAACAGCGAGTTCGAACATGAGATCGCCATGGGCAGCATCAACGAGATCTTCATCGAGTATGAGCTGGCTACCATCGCCATTGTGGGTCAGAACATGAAGCATGTACCGGGGATCGCCGGCAAGTTCTTCGGTGCTCTCGGAAGAAACGGCATCAGCGTCGTCGCCCTGGCACAGGGTGCCGGCGAAACAAACATCTCCTGCGTCATCTCGCGGTCCGACCTGAAAAAGTCGCTCAACGTCATCCACGACTCTTTCTTCCTCTCCCCCTACCAGGAGCTGAACCTCTTCATCACCGGTACCGGTACCGTGGGCAGCCGTCTGATGGAACAGATCAGGCAGCAGCAACAGACGCTGAAAGATCAAAATAAGCTGCGGATCAACATCGTTGGCATCGCCAACGGTCGTAAGGCACTCTTCTCACGCGACGGCATCCCACTGGAGGGATACTTCGACAACCTGATGGAACACGGGATGAAGAGCTCCCCGGAGCTGATCCGGGATGAGATACTGAAGATGAACATCTTCAACTCCGTATTCGTGGACTGCACCGCCAGCCCAGAGATCGCCGAGATCTACGGTGAGCTGATGGCACGGAATGTCTCGGTGGTCACCGCCAACAAGATCGCCGCCTCATCGGCCTATGACAACTATCAGCACCTGAAAGAGACAGCCCGCAAGAGCGGTGTCAAATTCCTCTTTGAAACCAACGTGGGAGCAGGACTGCCCATCATCAACACGATGAATTCGCTCACCAATTCGGGCGACAAGATCGTGAAGCTGGAGGCGGTGCTCTCCGGCACGCTCAACTTCATCTTCAACACGCTCAGTGAGGAGATTCCTTTCAGCAAGGCCATACGCATGGCGGTGGAGGCTCAGTATGCCGAGCCCGACCCGCGTATCGACCTGAGCGGACAGGATGTCACGCGCAAGCTGGTGATCCTCTCACGTGAGGCAGGCGCACGCGTCGAACAGTCGGACGTGGTAAAGAAACTGTTTGTGCCACAGCAATATTTCGAGGGAAGCCTGGAAACATTCTGGCAGACGATCCCTGAACTGGATGCCTCGTTTGAGGAACGCCGCCGGGAGTTGGCCAGGGAGGAGAAGAAGCTGCGCTTCGTAGCCTCCTACGACAACGGCAGGTGCGAAGTAGGACTCCGCGAGGTGGAGAAGGGACATCCTTTCTACGACCTGGAGGGGAGCAACAACATCATCATGATCACCACCGAACGCTACAACGAGTACCCGATGGTGATCAAGGGTTACGGCGCCGGTGCCAGCGTAACAGCTGCTGGTGTCTTTGCCGATATCATCTCTATTGCCAATATCCGATAAAATGACGCATAAAACCATCATCATTCTGGGCGATGGAATGGCCGACGAGCCAATTCCTGCCCTGGGAAACAAAACAACGCTGCAGGCAGCAGAGACTCCCTATATGGATCTGCTTGCCCGAATGGGCAGGAACGGACTACTGAACACGGTCCCCGACGGATTCGCACCCGGTAGTGAGATCGCCAACCTCTCGGTGCTGGGTTACGACCTCCCATCCGTCTTTGAGGGAAGAGGTGTACTGGAAGCAGCCAGCATGGGGGTGGAGATCCTCCCCGGTGAGCTGGCCATGCGCTGCAACCTTGTCTGCATCAATGGCGAACAGCTGGTCAACCACTCTGCCGGACACATCAGCAGCGAGGAGGCAGAGGAGCTGATTCACTTCCTGAACGGGAAGCTGGGTGATGAGACCTTCCACTTCTACCCCGGCGTCTCCTATCGGCACCTGCTGAAGATGCAGGGGGGCGACAAGCGGCTCGAGTGTACCCCACCACACGACATCCCGGAACAGCCCTTCCGTCCCCACCTGATCAAGGCTGCCCATCCTGATGCCGAAGCTACCGCTGACGCGCTGAACCGGCTGATCCTGAGATCACAGGAGCTGCTGCGCGATCATCCGGTGAACAGGAAAAGAATAGCCGAAGGAAAGCATCCGGCCAGCAGCATCTGGCCCTGGTCGCCCGGCTACCGCCCGCAGATGAAACCCCTGAGCGATATCTACCCCATCCGCAGCGGTGCGGTGATCTCGGCAGTGGACCTGATCCGCGGCATCGGGGTCTATGCAGGACTTGAGGTGATCATGGTGGAAGGTGCCACGGGACTCTATGACACCAATTACGAGGGAAAAGCAGCGGCTGCCCTCGAGGCATTGAAAGATAAAGACTTCGTCTATCTTCATGTGGAGGCGAGCGACGAGGCGGGTCATGAGGGTGATGTGGCACTGAAAGTAAAAACGATCGAATATCTCGATGCACGGATCGTCAAAACGATTTACGAGGAGACGCTGAAATGGGATGAGCCGGTCACCATCGCCATCCTGCCCGACCACCCCACCCCTTGCGCCATCCGCACCCACACACGTGATGCGATACCCTTCCTGATCTGGCACAGGGAGATAAAACCCGATGATGTGCAGTGTTACGACGAGTTCGCCGCCAGGGAGGGGAGCTACGGCCTGCTCCAGGGCGACCAGTTCATCAAAAAGGTTTTCAATCCCGACTAAGCCATCAACTAAAAACAGAACCGCAGCAAATACAAAGCCTTCACCAACGAAGCTGATCGCTGACAGCTGAACGCCAATAATAGCGCTGCACATCACATAATTTAGTTTTCACCAATCGAAGCTGATCGCTGACAGCTGAATGCTCAAAAATATGCTCTACTACAGTACCCAAAAAAAATCGCCCGCCGTCTCCCTGAAAGAGGCCGTCGTGAAAGGACTGGCACCCGACAGGGGCTTGTATATGCCTGAAACCATTGGTCAGCTACCCCCCTCATTTTTCAACGAGATAGAGGGAATGAGCCTGACATCGATCGCCCAGACCGTTGCTCGCTCATTCTTCGGCGAAGATATTCCTCAACATGAGCTGGATGCCATTGTTGCCGACACCCTCAGCTTCGAAATTCCACTCCGGCAGGTGGAGGAGAACATCTGGGTGCTGGAGCTCTTTCACGGACCCACCTTCGCCTTCAAGGATGTGGGGGCACGCTTTATGGCACGCATGCTCTCCCACTTCGTGAAAAAAGAACAAAAGGAGGAGGTAGAGGTGCTGGTAGCCACCTCCGGCGACACCGGCAGTGCTGTTGCCAACGGCTTCCTCGGCGTGGAAGGAATTCGTGTGTTCGTGCTTTATCCCTCCGGGAAGGTGAGCGATATTCAGGAGGCACAATTTACCACACTGGGGCAGAACATCACCGCGCTGGAGGTGGATGGCACCTTCGACGACTGCCAGGCGTTGGTGAAGAACGCTTTCATGGACGAGGAGCTCAACCTCAGGCTCCGGCTCACTTCCGCCAACTCGATCAACGTCGCCAGGTTCCTGCCACAGTCGTTCTACTACTTCCACGCCTGGGCGCAGCTGAAGCGTCACAATCCTGCTGCAAAGGCCGTGTTCTCGGTGCCTAGCGGCAACCTGGGCAACCTCACCGCCGGCCTCTTTGCCAAGCGGATGGGACTGCCTGTGGCGCGATTCATCGCGGCGAACAACCGCAACGATGTGTTCCGTGAATATCTTCTCTCAGGTGATTACGCTCCCAGGTCATCGGTGCAGACCATCGCCAACGCCATGGATGTGGGTGCCCCCAGCAACTTCGACCGCATCCTGGATCTCTACGGGCACGACCATCGCGCCATCACAGGCGATATCACGGCATACCGGTACCACGATGAGCAAATAGGAAACGCGATCAGGGAGACGAAACAGCGTACCGGGTACCTACTCGACCCGCATGGAGCCTGTGGTTACCTGGCCCTGAAGGAGGGACTGCAACCAGGTGAAACCGGAATCTTCCTCGCCACCGCCCACCCTGCCAAGTTCAGAGAGACGGTGGAGGAGTGCATCGGCGAGACATTGGAAATTCCTGATGGATTGGCAGCATTCATGCAGGGCAAAAAACAGACCATACCCCTTCCAAACGACTTCAGCCTCTTTAAAAAAGCCCTATTCCGCCTCTCTTAAGTTTCTTTTTATTATTTTTGCTGCAAAATTATTCTTTAATGAGTAGTTTTGCGGGTAAAAACCATAGGAGGCTATCTGCATATACCGCATGAGGCGATTGTTACGTGTTACATATCTTCTTCTCCTGTTGACATTCTTCATCCACTGCTCCTCCGTCCGACAGGCCACGAGCACAGCAGATCAGACAGGTCAGCCCGCTGCATCGGAAGCTCTACCGGCCGATACGGCGCTTATTGATCGTGACACGCTTTCGACCCCTCTCACCAACAGTACAGCAAGCGACAGCACCCTACAGGAGAAGTCTGCCGAATCACTGACTGCTCTCAACGACTCCCTGCATGAGGGGATTGACTCCCTGACGCTCACACCACCGGATTCACTCGCCCTATCCGCTCAGGACTCCCTCGCGACCACCCCGCAAGACTCACTGTCGGTCACCGGGAAGCAAACCCTGGAGGCGGCTGTTTTCTACACCGCCAAAGATTCGATGATCTTCACCGCCGATAACATGGGTTACCTCTTCGGGGAGGCGGACATCAAATATGGAGAGTTGGGGATCAAAGGGGAGCAGATCACCATGGACATGGATAGCAGCACCATCTCCGCTACCTTCGGGCTGGACTCACTGGGAAAAGAGTTTGGCTATCCGGTATTCTCGGAGGGTGGCACCGAGTATGAGATGAAAAAAGTGCGTTACAACTTCGAGACACGCAAGGCTTTCATCCACAATGTGGTCACACAGCAGGGAGAGGGAAATATTGTGGCCAACGAAGCCAAAATGAACGCCGACAATTCTTTCTTCATGCGCAACGCCAAGTACACCACCTGCGACAACTACGACCACCCTCACTTCTACCTCAACCTCTCCAAGGCAAAGGTGCGACCCGAGAAAGATGTGGTGACCGGTCCCGCCTGGCTGGTGGTGGCCGACGTGCCGCTTTTCCCCATTGTGTTGCCTTTCGCCTTCTTCCCTTTCACCACTACCTACTCATCCGGTATCATCATGCCCAGCTACGGTGATGAAATGACCCGCGGCTTCTACCTGCAAAACGGGGGCTATTACTTCGCACTGAGCGACTACATCGACCTGGCTATCACCGGTGAGATCTACACCAAGGGATCGTGGGGTATCGGCGCCCGTTCCAACTACCGTAAACGGTATAAATATTCGGGTAACGTGAATGTTTACTATCTCAACACCGTCACCGGTGAACGGGAACTGAAAGATGTGGTGCCGGAAGCATACTCGGTAGCGAAGGACCTGCGCATCAACTGGTCCCACTCGCAGGATCCCAAGGCCAACATGTACCGCACCCTATCGGCCAGCGTCAACTTCTCTACCAGCCGCAACAACCATCGTGATCTCAGTCGCCTTTACTCACGCGAAGCCTCCAACAACACCAAGAGCTCGAGTGTGAACATCACACAGCGCTTCCCCGA
>WOYT01000135.1:29726-36005 GCA_011620695.1 Proteiniphilum sp. | reverse complement strand
TGTACAGGAGGTAGAGACACAACCATTTACCATGCATGATGCCGTGATGGAGTATCTGGAGAACTTTTCGCCCGTAAAACCTGCTCTCGACGGAAGGGCGATCGCCACGGACCTGGGACCATTTACTTTCTCCGCCCTGACCGGCACCAACTATCAATTCAGATGAATAGGAGGATTAAAAGATTTGGAGATGAACAAAAAGATTAAAATAAATTAACAATAAAAAACAAAGCAATATGAAGAATATGAAGAAGATAAACAAATTGATGATCGTGGCTGTTTCAGCCCTGCTGCTGGCGGCATGCACCCAGACGACAGACCAAAAGAGTGAACCGGTAGCTGCCACAGAGAACAGTGAAGTGATGAAAACCGACTACCTCATACTGACCAGCAATGTGCAACAGATCAAGGCCATCGCTCATGCAGTAAGCCTGATGCAACAGGATGAAAAGTATCATTTCAACAGCATGGAGGTGGTGGTCTGTGGCCAGACTGTCACCGAGCTGACCAAGCCTGAGGTGATGGAGCCAATCCTGGAAGCGGTTGCCGATGCCAATCTGAAGTTGAAAGCATGCGGTTTCTCGGTAAACGGTCAAAAGGTCGATCGCACCCAGCTCCCCCCGGAAATTGAGGTGGTAGAAAACGGCATCGCTTACGCATTGGCGAAGCAGCTTGCCGGGTATGAAGTGCTCGGCCTGTAAGAGTCAATTGAAATTTCATTGTGTCGGAGGATACACCCTTCCAGCTAATTGGGAGGTGTATCCTCTTTTTTTGAATCTCACCACCTCCACTTTCAGTTATTTTTTTTAAGTTTGTAAACGCTTTATATGTGAAAAATTGGAAAATGGAGTACGGGTTCATCGATTTCTTAAAGCTAATTGGCTCATTGGGACTCTTCCTGTATGGGATGAAGATCATGAGCGAAGGGTTGCAAAAGCTGGCAGGCAACAAACTGAGAAACATTCTTACGGCGATGACAAAAAACCGGGTGATGGGAGTCCTCACCGGCATACTGATCACCGCCCTGGTACAATCCTCCTCCGCCACCACCGTGATGGTGGTGAGCTTCGTGAACGCTGGGCTGTTGAGCCTGATCCAGTCGATCGGAGTGATCATGGGTGCCAACATTGGAACCACGGTGACCGCCTGGATGATCTCTTTCTTCGGCTTCGGTAAGTTCTCCATCAGTGCGCTCTCTATCCCTCTGATGGGAGTGGCACTTCCGCTGTTCTTCTCCTCCAAAAGCAGGAACAAATCGTTGGGTGAATTCATCTTCGGATTTTCTTTTCTTTTTATGGGACTTGACTTCCTGAAAGGATCGATGCCCGACCTTCAAAATAACCCGGAGGTACTCTCATTCGTGCAGAATTTCACCAATATGGGCCTTCTCTCCACCCTCTTCTTCCTATTGGTGGGAACCGTGCTGACCATCATCGTGCAGTCCTCCAGCGCCACGGTGGCACTGACGCTGATCATGGCGGTACAGGGCTGGATTGACTTCCCCAGTGCAGCAGCCATGATCATGGGGGAAAACATCGGCACCACCATCACCGCCAATATTGCAGCCATACCAGCCAACCTGTCGGCCAAACGAACCGCCTTTGCCCACTTAATATTCAATGTGATGGGGGTGATCTGGATGCTCTTTGTCTTTAAACATTTCGTGCAACTGGTTGACAATATCGTACCCAGCTTCGCTTCGGTACACCCATCCGGCATCACCTCCTTTGTGACATCCCTATCACCTGAAACCTATGCGCAGATCACCACTCTCTCCCGTGCAGAATTAACTCCGGAGCTAACAGCGCTGCAGGACCAGTATCACTCTTACCAATCGGCTACCTCCTACGGGTTGTCGCTTTTCCACACCCTGTTCAACATCACCAACGTGGCCCTGATGATCTGGTTCGTGAAGCTTTACGAAAGGATCTGCCTCACCCTGATCAGACCGAAAAAGGGAGAAGAAGAGGACGAAGAGTTTGTGCTGCAGTATATCTCCACCGGGATGGCCTCCACCGATGAACTATCCATTCTGCAAGCGGAGAAGGAGGTAGAGGTCTATGCCGCACATGTAAAGAAGATGTTCGGCTTCGTGAGGAAGATGACCAACCTGAAGAACAACGACAAGAAGCTCCTCAAACTGTACAACCGGACAGAGAAGTATGAGGATATCAGCGACAGGATGGAGGTGGAGATCGGATCTTACCTAAGCAAGGTGTCCGAAGGCAAGCTGAGCCATCAGAGCAAGGAGCGGGTACGCTCCATCCTGCGGGCAGTAACCGAGATCGAAAGTATTGCCGACTCCGCCTGCAACATTTCACGTCACCTGAAACGTAAGATGGAAGCGGGCGTGGAGTTTGAGGAGAGCATGGTTGAAAACATGAACTCCATGTATGAGCTGCTGGATGAGGCTCTGGACAACATGCAAAACCTGCTGAAGAACCAGAAGATCACCGAAAGTGACCTGGTAAACAGCAGACACCTTGAAAACAGCATCAATGAGAGGCGGAACCTGTTGAAACGGGAGAATGTGGAGAACCTGGATCAGAAGCTTTACTCCTATCAGAACGGAGTCTTTTATATTGACATCATCTCCGAATGTGAACGAATGGGAGACTATATCATCAACGTAATCGAAGCACTCGAAAAGAAACAGAATTAGATGAAATGAACGACTGGAAAAAACGACTCGACATTGTTTACTCTACCAATCCCGATTACCATTACCGGAAGGAGGATGAGGAGAGTGAAGCTATTGTTCCCAAAGAAAAGCAGTTGCTACGCATCAGCCTGGACAAGCGCAACCGCAAGGGAAAGGCGGTGACACTGGTCACCGGTTTCCGGGGAAGCGACGAGGAGCTGCAGGAGCTGGGTAAGCTGCTCAAGATGAGATGCGGCGTGGGCGGATCGGCCAAGGATGGTGAGATCATCGTTCAGGGCGACCACCGGGCAAAAGTGCTGGATATTCTACAAAAAGAGGGATATGCCAAGTCACGCATCATCTGAGCGGGAGTTGCTCCATCTGATCAAAGCCTCAGCCGGATCGGGCAAGACACACCGGCTGACCGGTGAGTACCTGCGTCTGCTCTTTTCCCGTCCCAACAACCACACCCATATTCTGGCGGTCACCTTTACCAACAAAGCCACCGATGAGATGAAGTCGCGCATCGTGGTGGAGCTGCACCGACTGGCTTCAGGCAAGCCATCCAGCTACCTGGAGAGTCTGATGCAGGAGTTCACCATGAGCGAGTCGCGCATCCGTGGGCTCTCCAAGGGTATTCTTGAGACCATACTACACGACTACTCTGCTTTCAACATCAGCACCATTGATCGCTTCTTTCAGCGCACCATGCGGGCATTCACCCGTGAAATTGGTTTGGCAGGGGGATACAACATCGAGGTAGAGGAGTCAACCATGCTGATGGAGGCTGTGGACCTGATGCTCTCTGAGTTGGACAAACCGGAGAACAGCACCCTCTCCGACTGGTTGCTGCGATATATGCAGGAAAGCATTGAGGAGGGACAGAACTGGAAGATTGAAAGCCAGGTATATGAGTTGGCGGCACAGCTCACCAATGAGACCTATAAGTCATTGACAGCCGAGGAATTTGCTGTGATACAGGACAAGGAGTTTTTGGAGACCTACCGCCAGATGCTGATGCGAATCATCAGAAGTTATGAGAATGAACTAAAAAAAGTAGGAGTAAAGGCTGTTTCAATCATCCAAAAACATGGCTTGCAACCATCCGATTTTGTTGGTGGAAGCAGATCCCAATTTTTCAAACTGGAGCAGATAGCAAGGGGCGAACTTCCCAACCTACCCAACACCTTTTTCTCTTTTCCCGATCACCTGGAGGGATGGAGTACAAAGAAGACCCAACCGGAAATCGCATCTAAAATCGCGGAGGCTTATCACAACGGACTGAATGACAGCATCAAAGAAGTAATTACACGCTACAGTGAGAATCTCACCTACAACACCGCGAAGGTCATCCTCCAAAACTTCTACACCCTTGGCATCCTGAGTGATATCAAAAACCGGCTGCGAAGCCTGCAGCAGGAGAACAACACCCTCTTCCTCTCCGACACCACAGAGCTGTTGAACCATATCATCGCCGGTACGGATGCTCCATTCATCTTTGAAAAAACAGGTACCCTCCTTACCCATTACATGATCGATGAGTTTCAGGATACCTCCCGCATGCAGTGGCAGAACTTCATGCCTCTGTTACGGGAGAGCCTCGCCTCCGGCAACTTCAACCTGATCGTGGGAGATGTGAAACAGAGCATCTATCGCTGGCGAAACTCCGACTGGCGCCTGCTGGAAGAGACGGTGGAGGAGGAGCTGCACAGTGAGAATATCCGCAGCCACCTGCTCGACACCAACTGGCGCAGCGATGCCCATATCGTCCGGTTCAACAATGCATTCTTTACAAATGCAGCAACACTCCTGCAGGAGGAGGTCAACAGGCTGATGACAGAAAATGAAAATCCCATTCCGGAAACATCTCCCAATACCCAGATCAGGGATGCTTACGCGGAGGTATATCAGGAGCTGCCACCACACAAAAAAGATAGCGGCGGTCAGGTCAAGATAACTTTTCTAACCGAAGATGAAGATCAAAGCTGGAAAGAGAAAGCGCTGGAGCAACTGCCTCATGAAATTGAATCGCTGCAGGATCAGGGGTTTGCGCTGAAAGAGATTGCCATACTGGTCCGCACCAACAAGGAAGCGGTAGAGGTTGCCGACAGGTTGCTGACGTATGCGGATCAACACCCTGGAGGCCATTACCGCTACGACATCATCTCCAACGAAGCGTTGCTGATCGGCAAGGCACAGGCTGTCAAGGCTGTGATTGCACTGATGCGCCATTTCCAGCAGCCCAACGATCCCACCCGTCGCATGTTGGCGATCTATGAGTATGAACGCTTTCGGCGGCATATCGCCCCTGAAGAGGCAATCAAAAGTTATACGGAACATTCCGGTGAATTTCCACCGGAGTTGCAGGCGCAAATCAGAGCGTTGGCCACACTTCCCTTTTACGAGATGATTGAGACCTTTTTCTCACAGACTGCCAATGCGCTGGATGAAAAAGAGAATGCTCATCTGCAGGCATTTCTCGATATCGCTCTTCGTTTCAGCACCAGCCGTTCAGGTGATCTCAACAGCTTCCTGGAGTGGTGGGATGAGAAAGGTCACAAAAAGGCACTCTTCTCACCCGACAACCAGGATGCCATCCGGTTGATCACCATTCACAAGTCGAAAGGTCTCGGCTTTGGTGCTGTAATTATGCCCTTTCTCAGCTGGGATACAGACCATGGTTCCGGAAAGAACCATATCATCTGGTGTAAACCCAGGGAGGCTCCATTTGACAAGTTGCGCATCGCACCCCTCAGGTATGGAAAGAGGTTGACAGAGACCATCTTTCGGGAAGATTACCTGGAGGAGAGACGGTTTACCTATATCGACAACCTCAACATGCTCTATGTGGCATTCACCCGTGCCAAACACCGGTTGATTGCCTATGCACCCCTACCCCTCAAACCTGAAAAAATATCCAACGTTTCAGACCTGCTCTGGCGCAGCATCACTTCTGCTCCTGGGCCTTCTCAAGAGGAGATGAAGGAGCTGGTTGACCTGCGCAACTATTTCTCTGAAGAGAAGCATTGCCTTCTCTATGGCGATACCAAATCGGTCAGCAAGAAAGAAAGTGAAGAGATGATTGTCACCAAAACAGGTCAGTGGCATGCCATACCCATTGATAACCGCCTGCGGATGCGCCTCAACGGGATTGGCTACTTCACCGATGATGGCAGTCGCGACTATGGGACGCTGATGCATGCCATTGTCAGCAATGTAATTACAATGGCAGACCTGCCACAGGCTGTAGAGCATAAAATCTCAGAGGGGGAACTGCCTGAACAGGAACGGGATGAGATCGTTAACAAGCTACGCAGCATGCTCTCCCATCCCGCTGTGGCTGAATGGTACAGCGGTAAATATACGGTATTGAATGAGAGAGAGTTGTTGCATCCCGAGTGGGGTTTCCGACGCCCCGACAGGGTGATGATTGGCAGCGATGAGGTGATTGTTGCTGAGTATAAGTTTGGCGAACTGGAGGAGCCGAAACATTTGCGGCAGGTAGAGCACTATGTTCGAACAATCCGGGAGATGGGCTTCAACAAGGTAACAGGATACCTCTTCTACATGAAAACAGGAAAGCTGATCCGGGTGTAGCAATTTATCGCTTACCTGATCTGAAATAATCATTGAAAAAA
>WOYT01000135.1:0-29626 GCA_011620695.1 Proteiniphilum sp. | reverse complement strand
GATACAAAAAGAGCAGTGATCAGAGAATCGATATGCATCCTTTTTTTGGGATCCCGGTGAGGAGTTCCGTAAGTTACCCAGTAACAGTTGCAACAATTCAGCGGGTAAAAACGTTTCAATCGCATCAAAGTATAAAAAAGCAAAACGATGGAAATACAATTCAAGATGGATGAAAAGAAACGGGGCAGTTTCTTTATTGAGCAGGATGGACGACAGATCGCAGAGCTGGACTTCGAAGTGAAAGAGAACCTGCTGAATGCCTATCACACCGGCGTACGCCCCGAACTGGAAGGTCAGGGTATCGCTGCCCGACTCTTCGACAGGATGGTCCTCTTTGCACGCGAAGAGGGATACAAGGTCATTCCCACCTGCTCCTATATCCTTGCCAAGTTCAGACGACGTCCCGAGGAATTTGAAGACATCTGGTACCGGAAGGAGGATGAACCCACCGGTGAGGCCTGCGGAATTCCTCCAAAATGACCTGTTTCATTATTCCATTAGATGCAAAGAAGTGCGATCAGAAGACCGCACTCACCTATTTATTGACACATTCACGTTACAAAAGTGAATCCGGGTTGAGATAGTGATGTTCAATATCCAAGAAGTACTTGTAGGTACCCACTTTCAGCTCAACACAGGCATCATAGTCGCAGACGATGATCCCCCTGGGGTGCAGTTGCAGCGCACTGATGGTCCACATTTGAGTGACAGCTCCCTCCACGGCATGATAGAGTGCCCGGGCTTTGTGATGGCCATTCACCAGAATCATCACCTCCGTGGCATCCAGCACGGTTCCGACGCCGACCGTCAGGGCGGTTTTGGGTACTTTTTCCACATCATAGTCAAAAAAACGTGAGTTGGCGATCACCGTATCGGTGGTGAGTGTCTTGATGCGGGTACGCGAGCTGAGCGAGGAGCCTGGCTCGTTGAAAGCGATGTGTCCGTCGGGGCCAATTCCACCAAGGAAAAGGTCGATTCCACCCGCATCGGTTATGGCCTGTTCATATGCAGCGCACTCCGCTTCAGGATCATCAGCCATTCCATTGAGAATGTGCACGTTCTCTTTCTTGATATCGATATGACGGAAGAAGTTATCCCACATGAAAGTGTGGTAGCTCTGGGGGTGCTCCTCCGGTAGTCCGACATACTCGTCCATGTTGAAGGTGATCACATGTTCAAACGAGACAACACCTGCCTCATAGAGTTCGATCAGTGCCTTGTAGGTCAGCAGGGGTGATGAGCCGGTAGGCAGTCCCAGCTTGAAAGGTTTATCGGCTGTGGGAGCCGCCTTAATGATTTTTGCAGCGATGTAGTTGGCTGCCCACTGTGCCATCTGATCGGCATTGGGTTGAATAATCAGTCTCATGTTTCAATATCTTTTTTATTGACAGTCAGATTTCTTACCGGGTATGACAGCTGCACCCGACAACAGCTTACAGGCCATGTTTCTGGCTAACGTCAGAGCTTTTTCCTCCACCTCATCCATCATCGCCTGCTTCATCACTACCGGATCGCTTACCAGCTCCACCTCAGACTCCTCTACAAAGGCAGCCAGCTGTTTGGCTGAGGCATCGGCCCAGGTGAAGCTACCGAAATAGCCGAAGAAGCGATTTTTGAGATATCTGTTCTGCAAGGCAGAGATAAGGCTCTCCACACCGGGGTAGAGCTTGTTGTTGTAAGTAGGTGACCCGATGATCAATCCTTTATAGGTGAAGACATCACGGATAATATCCGAGAGGGGACTCTTCGACACGTTGTGCAGCAGGATCTGACGGATACCGTTGGCAGCCGCTTCAGCAGCAATCAGCTCCGCCAGCTGTTCGGTATGACCATACATGCTCCCGTAGGCGATCACCAGTCCGTTTTCCGCCTCGTAGCGACTTAACCTGTCGTAGAGACCCACCACCTCAGCAATGTTCTCCTTTACTGTCCATACGGGACCGTGGGTGGAACAGATTGCCTCAATCGGCACCTCTGACAGTTTCTTCAGTGCAGTCTGCACGGGTGAGCCAAACTTCCCCACAATGTTGGAGTAGTATCGGATCATCTCACTCCTGTATCGTTCCGGGGAGAGCTGGCTGTCCAGCACACCACCGTCGAGTGTGCCGAAAGTACCGAACGCATCGGCACTGAAAAGCATCTTTTTCTCCTGAAGGTAGGTCATCATGGTCTCCGGCCAGTGCACCATGGGGGTAAGATAAAACTGCAGGTTGTTCCGGCCGAGACTCAGCGTATGCATATCCTCAATCAGGATCACATTCCGTGTAATGCCATAGTAGCCCTTGAGCATCTTTACCGTATGTTTGTTTCCCACAATCTGAATATCGGGGTAGCGGCTGAGCAGCAACCCGATCGATCCGGAGTGGTCCGGCTCCATATGATTAACGATCAGGTAATCAATAGGCTTGTCACCCAGCACAGCTGTCACCTTCTGAAAAAAGAGATCGGAGTAGCAGATATCCACCGTATCAATCAGTGCCCGTTTCTCGTCGTCGATGATATAAGCGTTATAGGAGACCCCATGAGGCAGCGGCCAGAGATTTTCGAAGAGATGTTTCGTGCGGTCGTTCACCCCCACGTAATACACATCTTTGGCAATTTCAAGTGGTTTATACATATTGAATAAGTTCGTAGTTCAAGGGAAAGCTAAAAAATTATTTCTTCTTCGGTCTGTAAGGTTTAGCCATCTCCGACTGACGGGGCGTGTCTGCTTGCTCCGCAGGACGTCTCAGTGCGGCAACAATCAGCCAGATGCCCCAGATGATAAATGGAATGCTGAGCCACTGTCCCAGGATCAGGCCGGTACTTTCACGCAGGGCGATTTCAGAATCAACCTGTACATTTTTGATAAACTCAACGAAGAAACGGAAAAGGAAGATGATCAGGATGCCCACCCCGGTAATCAGTCCCCTGCGGTTTTTTGCATCGGTGCCCCAGTAAAGCCAGACAGTGATGCCGAACACCACCAGGTAGGCCAACGCCTCATAGATCTGTGTGGGGTGCGACGGTTCGGTAAAAACAGGTTCTGCTCCCCGCATCCACTGATAGATATTATCCACGAAACGAAAGCCCCAGGGCTTGTCGGTAGGTCCCCCGTAGATCTCATGGTTCATCAGGTTTCCCAGGCGGATCATAGCAGCCGTGAAGCCTGTGGGCACCATCACCCGGTCGAAGGTCCAGAGCATGCTCTGTTTTGTCACCTTTCGAGAGTAGAGCCATACGGCAATGATAATGCCGATCACCCCCCCGTGGCTGGCCAGTCCGCCTTCCCACACCTTTAGGATCTCCACCGGGTGGGCAAGGTAGTATCCCGGCTCATAGAAGAGGCAGTGACCCAGACGGGCACCGGCGATGATTCCCACCATCATGTAAACAAAGAGAGAATCGAACCATTTCTCCGGCAGATCTTCATGCTTGAAGATGCGCTGCACCATCGACACGGCAACGATCAGTCCCACAACCCAGAAAAGGCCATACCAGCGGATCTCCCTTCCAAAAATGGTGAACAGTGTGGGGTCCACATCCCAGGTAACAGATAATAGTAAGTCCATCAGTGATTCAATTTTTTTCACAAAGATAATAAAAATCAGAGCAGTTTTAGGAAAAAATGCGCAACATCCCGTATCCCATATCCCAAATCAAGCATCCCACTTCTCAAATCAGATTTCCTCTTCCCCTTCCTCTTCATCTTCCTCTTCCCACACCACCTCCGGCTTTTGCGGTCCCTCCCTGCGATAAACCACCGCCATCAGCAAACCGCTGATGGCGCCTGAGAGATGTCCCTCCCAGGAGATGGAAGCATCTATCAACTCGGTAATGGGCAAGATGCTCCAGACGGAACCGCCATAAATAAAAGCCACGATAAGCGATACCGCTACCAACGGGATATATTTGCGAAAGATACCGCTAAAAAAGAGAAAGAAGAGCATCGCGAAGACCAGTCCGCTGGCACCCACATGGAGGGCATTCCTGCCAATGAGCCATGTGACCACCCCGCTGATAATCCAGAGTGCAGCAAAGACGTTCAGTGCAATCTTACTATAAAAGTAAAAAAGGAACCAGATAAGGATAAGCAATGAGAGGGTGTTAGACCAAAGATGGGAAACAGAGCTGTGCAGCAACGGGGAAAAGATGACGCCTCGTAGGCCGGTGATCTCACCGGGTGTGATACCCAGGCGCATGATATCAACCCGGTCAAGCAGTGTCTGCCCGATCAGAAAAACCAGCCAGATAATTGACACAAAGAGAATGGCCGGGATCAATGCCAGCCAAACCCTTTTTTTTGCCAGTGCGATTTTCTCTGTCTCCTGCTGTTCCATCATCATGAGAACCTTTGAAACTGATCAGAAACAAATGTACAAACAATTTCGCAGTTGTGTAAATAAGACCGGAATGAATCATTTTTTTCTATTTTTCGCTTGTGGAGTAAAGGCAATTTTATTATCTTTCGCAGGAATTCGTGTAAAAAGCTCCTTACCCTAAATTGTTACTGGCGATGAGTTATCTTAAATTTGACAAAGAGCTGTTGATTAACCTTGAATACTCCCTCTACCGGAATGTATTAAGGACCAACCGAAAAGGTGCATACCATAACACCTCGATATCGGGATGCAACACCACCAAATACCAGGGCTTGCTGGTGATGCCGGTGCCCTACATGGATGATGAGAATCACCTGATTCTCTCCTCTTTCGACGAAACGGTGATCCAGCATGGAGCTGAGTTTAACCTGGGGATTCACCGCTATGTCGGCGACAACTACAGTCCCAAAGGGCATAAGTATATCCGGGAGTTCAATTGTGACAGTGTGCCCAAGACCATCTACCGTATCGGGGGAGTAATCCTCTCCAAGGAGATCATGTTCTCCTCGAAAGAGAATCGTCTGATGATCCGCTATACGCTGATGGAGGCACACTCTCCCACCACCATTCGCTTCAAGCCTTTCCTTGCTTTTCGCAAGATATCGCAACTCACCCGGGAAAACGACCAGGTGGATCGTTCCTACCGGGAGGTGGAAAATGGCATCAGCACCTGCATGTACTTCGGCTATCCGGAGCTCTTTATGCAGTTCAGCAAAAAACCGGAATTTATTTATCATCCCGACTGGTACAAAGACATTGAATATCTACAGGATCTGCTCAACGGGGACACCTGTCAGGAGGATCTCTACGTGCCTGGTTATTTTGAGATGTCGATCGAGAAAAACGAAACGATCATCTTCTCTGCAGGAGACATGATGGTGGATCCATCCAGTCTTGCTGAGGAGTTTGATTTTGAAATCCAAAAACGAACGCCCCGATCCAGCTTCTACAACTGTCTGAAAAATTCTAGTCATCAGTTTTACTATATCCCCAACAAAAATGAGCACTATCTGTTGGCCGGATATCCCTGGTTCAAGGTAAGGGCCCGCGATCAGTTTATCGCGCTTCCCGGCTGTACACTGGCCGTGGACAGGGCTGATGACTTCGAGAAGATCATGGATACCGCCATCCCCCACCTGAGGGATTTCATGGACAACAAGCCCTCCAAGAGCTTTCTCAAACAGGTAGAGGACCCCGATCTGCTGCTGTGGGTCGTTTGGGCTCTACAGCAATACCACCGTGAGCGGAAAGAGCGTTTCACTGAACTGTATGCCGGGTTCCTCTTCGAGATCATTGACTATCTCATGGCCGGCAAACATCCCAACCTGGCCTACCAGGAGGAGGATGGGTTGCTTACCACCTATGGACGTGATGTGGCGGTCAGCTGGATGAATGCGCTGCTGGATGGCAGGCCGGTCATCCCTCGTTCGGGATATCTGGTGGAGTTCAACGCCCTCTGGTACAACGCCCTCAGGTTCGCCGAGGAGGTGGCAACTGATAACGGCAGGGAGAACGAGGCTTCCGAACTGGAGGCGAAAGCACGACTGGCTGGCAACTCTTTCAAGGAACTGTTCCTGAACGACGCCGGTTATCTGTATGATTACATTGACGGCAGCTACAAGGATCCCGACGTACGACCCAACATGTTGTTTGCCGTCTCACTACCCTATTCCGCTCTGGAGAGAAGCCAGAAAAAAACAGTGATCGATTTTGTCACCAAGGAGCTTCTGACCCCCTGCGGCATTCGTTCGCTGACTCCCAAGAGCGCCCGTTTTCACCCGCACTACAGGGGAAGTGAAAGAGAGAAGAAGGTAGCCTATTTCAACGGCATGGCATTTCCATGGCTGCTGGGACATTATATCGAAGCATACCTGAAAGTGTTTCACAAAAGTGGTCTGTCGCTGGCTGACCGGATCATGGTAGATATGGAAGGTGAGATGCAGAACGACTGTATCGGCACCATCTCGGAGTTTTACGATTCCAATCCGCCATTTATTGCACACGGGGGCTTCTCTTTCGCCATGAGTGTGGGAGAATTGCTCAGGGCTCAAAAAATGATTAACAGTTACCAGTAAACAACTGATTTGACTGAGATCCAGAAAGGTGATCAGCGATCATCAAAAAAATAGAGATGAAGGCATTAATGTTTGGCTGGGAGTTTCCGCCACATATATTGGGAGGCCTGGGGACAGCCAGCTATGGGCTCACCAGGGGAATGGCGCAACAGGAGGATATGGAGATCACCTTCGTGATCCCCAGGCCGTGGGGTGATGAAGACCAAAGTTTTTTGAAGATCATCGGTGCCAACAACACCCCCATCGTCTGGCGTGACGTGAGCTGGGAGAAGGCACAGGCTCGTCTGGGAAAATACATGGATCCGAAAGAGTATTTTCATCTGCGCGACCATATCTACGCCGACTTCAGCTACATGCATACCAACGATCTGGGATGCATGGAGTTTTCCGGCAGATATCCGAACAACATCCTCGAAGAGACCAACAACTATTCAATTGTTGCCGGGGTGATTGCACGCTCCTACCCTTTTGATGTCATTCATGCTCACGACTGGCTCACCTACCCGGCCGGTCTTCATGCCAGGAGCGTGACCGGTAAACCACTGGTCATCCATGTGCATGCCACTGAGTTCGACCGCAGTCGCGGCAAACCCAACCCGATAGTTTACGGCATTGAAAAAAATGGCATGGATAACTGTGACCACATCATCTGCGTCAGCAACCTGACGCGCAAGACCGTCATTGAAAATTATCATCAGCCCTCCTGGAAAGTAACCACCGTACATAACGCGGTGGATCCTCTCAGTCCCGAGATTGAGGCCATTGAACGTCAGTCGGGTCTGCCAGACAAAGTGGCCACTTTTCTGGGCAGGATTACCATGCAGAAAGGACCTGAGTTTTTCGTGGATGCGGCCACCCAGGTGATCCGTAAAACAGATCACATCCGCTTCGTGATGGCCGGCAGCGGTGATATGATGGATCAGATGATCCAGCTGGTAGCCGACAGGGGGATCGCTCACAAGTTCCATTTCACCGGTTTCCTCCGCGGCAAGCAGGTGTATGAGATGCTCAAGTCGAGCGATGTATATGTGATGCCTTCTGTGTCAGAGCCGTTCGGTATCTCACCTCTTGAGGCGATGCAGTGCGGTGTACCGAGTATCATCTCCTACCAGTCGGGTTGCTCGGAGATCCTGCATAACGTGATCAAAATCGATTACTGGGATGTGGATGCAATGGCCGACGCCATCTACTCTATCTGCACCTATCCGGCCATGGCTGAACATTTGCGGATTGAAGGGAAAAAAGAGGTGGACAACATCAAATGGGAAGATGCCGGGCTGAAAATTCGCCGGATCTATGACAGCCTCATGTAGAAAGATCAAAAACATAAACGTATGAAAAATATTTGCTTTTATTTCCAGATCCACCAACCATTCCGGTTAAAGAGATATCGCTTTTTCAATATCGGCAGGGACCATTACTATTTCGATGACTATGCCAATGAGGAGATCCTACAACAGATCGCCGCCCGCTCCTACGTGCCAGCCAACCGGATGTTGCTCGATCTGATCAATCAGTACAAGGGAAAGTTCAAGGTTGCTTTCTCCATCTCCGGTGTGGCACTGGAGCAGATGGAGATCTTTGCTCCTGAAGTGATCGACGGCTTCCGTGAACTGGCAAAGACAGGTCATGTGGAGTTCCTTACCGAGACCTACGCTCACTCGCTGGCCAGCCTGTTCGACCCGGAGGAGTTCCGCAACCAGGTGCAACAGCATGCTGAGCGCATTGAGATGCTCTTCGGGATGAAACCAACGGTGCTACGCAACACCGAGCTGATCTATTCCGATGAGATCGCCGAACAGGTTTATGACATGGGATACACCAAAATGATCACTGAAGGGGCTAAGCATGTGCTGGGATGGAAAAGCCCTAACTATGTCTATCATGCTGCGACCCGACCCGGTTTAAAACTATTGCTGAAGAACAGCCGCTTCAGTGACGATATCACCTATCGCTTTTCCAACTATAGCTGGCATGAGTATCCGCTGACAGCAGATAAGTTTATTGCATGGATTGCGGCCACCCCGCCGGAGGAGGAGTTGATCAACCTATTTATGAACTATGAGACTCTGGGGAATCTGCAACCGGCACATACCGGCATCTTCGAGTTCTTCAAGGCGTTGCCCCGATTTGCATTCGAGAATGGAATCGGCTTCACCACTCCAGGCGAAGCACTCGACAGTCACGAGGCTATCGACTCCATGCTTGTTCCCAACACCATATCCTGGTCCGACGAAGAGCGGGATGTAAGTGCCTGGCTCGGCAACAAACTACAGCAGAGTGCACTCAAATCGCTCTATGAGGTAGGTGAGAGGGTGCGTCTCTGCACCGACCGGCGCCTCAAGCAGGACTGGATCTACCTGCAGTCGAGCGACCATTTTTACTACATGTCAACCAAGCATTTCGGCTCGGGACAGAGCCAGTTCAGCCCCTACATGTCGCCCTATGATGCATTCAACAACTACATGAATGTCCTGAGCGACTTCATCGCCCGCGTGAGGGCACAATACCCCGACACGGTCGACAACGAAGAGCTAAATGCATTGCTCACCATCATCCACAACCAGGAGATGGAGATCAAGCGGCTTCAGTCGGAGTTGAAAACCGTGATTGGCACCAACGAGGAGCTGCTGGTAGAGAAAGGAAAAGGAAAAACAACTCAAAAAGAGAAATAAAGGAACTTAATCACCAACAAAAAAGGAGCGCTCAGGCTCCTTTTTTGTTGGTGAAAAAAGTCATGCAGCCGTTTTACTTCGCATAGCTGACTGCCCTGGTTTCACGTATCACCGTGATCTTCACCTGACCGGGATAGGTCATCTCGGTCTGGATCTTCCTCGCGATCTCATCCGACAGCTTTTCGGTATCCTTGTCGTCAATCTTGTCGGCACCCACAATCACGCGCAGCTCACGCCCCGCCTGGATGGCATACGTTTTGACTACACCAGGATAAGAGAGTGCCAGGTTCTCCAGGTCGTTCAGTCGCTTGATATAAGCCTCCACAATCTCCCTGCGGGCTCCGGGACGAGCTCCTGAGATGGCATCGCATACCTGTACGATGGGTGCCAGCAGCGTGTTCATCTCCACCTCATCATGGTGTGAACCAATGGCGTTGCAGATATCAGGTTTCTCCTTATACTTCTCCGCCAGCTTCATCCCCAGTACTGCGTGTGGCAGCTCCGGTTCATCATCGGGCACCTTACCGATGTCATGCAGTAGGCCGGCACGTTTCGCTTTCTTCGGGTTCAGCCCCAGCTCGGAGGCCATGATGGCGCAGAGGTTGGCCACCTCACGTGAGTGTTGCAGCAGGTTCTGACCATACGATGAGCGATACTTCATTTTTCCCACCATGCGGATCAGCTCCGGGTGTAAGCCATGGATACCCAGGTCAATCACGGTACGCTTACCGGTCTCAATGATCTCCTCCTCAATCTGTTTGTTCACTTTGGAGACCACCTCCTCTATGCGGGCAGGATGGATCCGTCCATCGGCCACCAACTGGTGGAGTGAGAGGCGGGCGATCTCGCGCCGTACCGGATCAAAACCGCTGAGGACGATGGCCTCGGGGGTGTCATCCACCACGATCTCTACACCGGTAGCAGCTTCTAATGCACGGATGTTGCGACCTTCACGACCAATGATCCGTCCCTTTACCTCATCAGAATCGATGTGGAAGACGGTGACTGAGTTTTCGATGGAGGTCTCGGTAGCTACCCGCTGGATCGACTGGATCACGATGCGCTTGGCCTCCTTGTTGGCGGTCATCTTCGCCTCTTCCATGATGTCGTTGATATAGGACTGGGCATTGGTCTTGGCCTCCTCTTTCAGTGATTCCACCAGCCGCTCCTTTGCCTCCTCAGCAGACATGCCGGAGATGGCTTCCAACCTTTCCACCGACTGCCGATGGAGCCGATCCAGTTCGTTGTTTTTCTTCTCCAGGAACTCTTGTTGAGTGAGGATGCTCTGTTTGATTTCATCGAGCTCGGTCGATTTTTTATTCAGCTCTTCCTGTTTCTGGTTGAGCGACATCTCTCGCTGCTTAAGCCTGTTCTCGGTCAATTGGATCTTGGTCACCCTGGCGTTGGCCTGTTTTTCGGCCTCAGCTTTCATAGCCATGGACTCCTCTTTGGCCTCCAGCAGCATCTTCTGTTTGATCACACCGGCATCTTTTTCCGCATCGCTCAAAATCTTCTGAGCTCGCGAATTGGCCGTCTTACCGGTCAGGTACCAGGCGATCACCACCCCGATAACCAGTCCGATAATTCCTATTACTATTTCCATACTTACGATTGTTATTGATTAATATTCACCTCCCTGCAACTGCTCTACGCAGTGCTGGAAGAGGTTTCTCTATTCTATATATATGACTATATATGCTTGCCTATTCTATTTCCCTTAAACGCATTACTGCCTCACTTAATCAGCAGTATGACAATAATACAAAAACGCACTCATTCAAACACATGCGTTTGCTGTGTAACGAATAGGGTGCGTTGGTTGGCTCCTGCCCTGGCAGGAAAATGAGTTATTGCTTCAGATAGTGATCCAGATCACTGATCAGCGATTCAATCTTCTCTTCAAAGGGTTTCGTATCATTTTTGTCACCGAGAGAAAAATTCTCAGCCAATGCCTGTATAGCTGTCATAGCTATAAAGTCCTGTGTCGTCATGCCGGAGTTTTCACCTCCGTAAGCAACACGGTATTGGTTTATTTTTCTGTTTATTCTGGCGGCGGCATCACGGAAAGCCTGTTCATCAGATCTCCTGATTTTCAAAGGGTATCTTCTGCCGGCAATCTCCAATGTCAGTAAAAATTTCTCGTCGCCCATCACATAAATTTTTCAAAGGTTATTTCAACAAATTTATGCATTTATCAACTTCTCGCACCAGTTTTGACAGTCGCTGTTTCGCAGCATCCACATCGACCGATGCAGCGGTGATGGTTCTTGCGATCTTCAGACTCTCATATTTTGTTCTCATTTGATTCAGATCTGTGACCACCTCGTCAATCTTCTGCTCTCTGCTTTCCAATGCCGTTTTCAGTGCGGCATTCTCCTCTTTCAACCTATCACACAGAAGCATTACCTGTTTGATTCGCACTTCCAGGTCAACAAGCAGCTTGTTATTTTCGTCCGTCATATGTAACGAGCATCTAAATTATTCCACTGCAGAAGATGATTCTCCTGTGTAGCATACAGCATGACGCACACAAATGAAATAATCGCATGAAAACAAAAATTCAGGCAAATATAGGAATAGTATGAATCTTTTACAAGTGAAATCTTTTTATTTTTCAAACATTCATCCATTTATGGTGATTTTCCGCTCTTATGGTTGAGATTTTATATCTTTTGGGCTCTTTTGGAGAGTGAGAAAGATGGAACATATGAACCAAATCAGGATTGAATCACTGAGGCGATCTATTTTACAGTATTCATATCATCAGCCGATGATCACCCCGTAAGGGTTAAAATCTATCTTCTCAACAGGATCCTGAATGTTGTTCCTTTATCCAGCTCCGATTTCAACAGATATATTTTCCCGTTGTGATTCACCTCCACGATCCGTTTCACAAGCGTAAGTCCAAGTCCCCACCCTCGTTCTTTGGTGGTGTAACCGGGAGAGAAGATTTTTTTGAAATTTGATTTCGCGACCCCCTTGCCGCTGTCAGAGATATCGAGCGTAACCTGATTTTTTTTCTCCGATAACCGAAAGGTGATTGTCCCCTCCCCTTGCATGGCATCTGCCGCGTTCTTCGTGAGATTTTCAATCACCCACCCGAACAGCGGCTCATTGATGGAGACCAGCACCGGCTCTGCGGGAAAAAGCAAGGAAAAGGTTATCTGATCAGACAGCCGCTTTTCAAGGTATGAAAGCGTCTGTCTCACCACCGCCCGGATATCAGTCTCCCGCATATCGGGTACTGAACCAATCCTGGAGAATCGTTCTGCAATCATCTGCAAACGGTTTGTATCTTTCTCAATCTCACGCAACAGAGCAGCATCCATCTCTTTCAACTTCAGGTACTCGATCCACGCGATCAGTGAAGAGATGGGAGTCCCCAACTGATGGGCGGTCTCTTTTGACAATCCCACCCAGATACTGTTTTGCCTGGCACGTTGTGAGCGGTTCAGTGCAAAAAAAGCAAGTCCGATGAAGAGGGCGATGACAAAAAACTGTATGTATGGAAATAACTGGAGCTGCTTTAAGGTGTAGGAGTCATCAAAATAAAGTGTTTGATTGAACTCCGCCAATCTCACAGGTTCGTGCCTGCTGCCAAACTGCGTCATCTTCTCACGAAGAAAAGCAGCCCTATCCTTATCAGGTAGCCTGATGTTGTGTGACTCCAGTCTGCCGCTCTGCTCATCATGCAGAATCACAGGTATGGAACGATTGCCCTGCAGGATGCTCAATTCCAGCGACAGGTCCGAACCGGATGCATCACGGGAGATCGACTCAGTGGCCAAGGCCCATATCTCCATCTTCTGCCGCTCCTCTTTCGACAGCTCTTTCACCAGCCGGCCGGAGAGCACGAGAGAGAGGATGCCAACAACCGATGCAAGGATCACGAAGAGATAGGTGAGGGTTTGTCGCGTAAACATAAGAGAAAAAATGAAAAAATGAATATCAATCAACCGGCTGTCCGATCAGTATCTCAGGGCTTGTTTCCGGCAAGTAACCACTACGTATGCGCCACTCATGTGGGTAAAGGTTATTCGCCCTGTTACCGATATTCTTTACAAACCCGATCGGCTCATTGCAATAGGTGAGCAGAATGAAACCCCTGGGTGCATCATCGAGCGTGATGGCTTCCTTACGGAGGTAAGCAACTGCCTGAGCATAAGACACTGCATGGTTAATGAATGCTTCCCGATTGATTTCGCAGCTCAACGCAAGTGAATGGGAAGGAATGAAATCCTTTCCTTTTCGCTCTCCTATCCCGATACCCAATGCAACCGTTTTCAACTTTTCTCCCAGAGAAACAAGCGTTTCGGATTGTGCTGCCGGCAGTGCAATGATCCGGCTGCCAGCTTCCATGAAATCAAAATTATCGGGATGATTCAAGAAGTATCTGTATGCCGTAACCTCCTTTAAAAACGGAGAAAAATTTTTCTTACGTTTATGGAAATAAGTCACTTCGTGTGGAGTTACCGAAGCAGTTTTCCTTAAAACCGTCACAAAGAGTCCTTCCCCTTTGGTTTTATGCGGAAAAAACCGATAACCGTTTACCTCCCTATCGAATGATCCGGTAATTCCCCAGGTTTCATCTATTTCCACCGGTACAAACTCAGCACCCAGTTCCCGCGCCGCCCATAGCGCATTTTCCTCGTTCTCGGCCCGGTTAAAGGTACAGGTGCTGTAGATAAGCAATCCTCCCGGCTTCAGGGCAACCCAGACCTCGTCCAGGATATTTCTCTGCCGGGCCGCACACATCTGCACATGCTGAGGCGACCACTCCTCCAGGGCCGTTTCATCCTTACGAAACATGCCCTCGCCGGAACAGGGGGCATCCACAAGCAACAGATCGAAAAACTCCGGGAAAGCGGCAAAATCCCCGGGAGCGTTATTGGTCACCATACAATGGGGATGACCGAATTTGCTCAAGGTCTCTGACAATACATTCGCCCGTTGACGGACGATTTCGTTGCTCACAAGCAGACTGCCTCCCGGCAAAGCAGAGAGAAGGCTGACTGATTTTCCGCCGGGGGCTGCACAGAGATCGAGACAGATTGCAGGCTCTTTCACCAGCTGTCGCACCACCTGCTCCACGAACATGGAGGAAGCCTCCTGTACATAATAATAACCAGCATGAAAAAGCGGGTCGAACGTGAAAGCGGGGCGCTCATCGAGATAATATCCCCAATCCGACCATGGCACACGCGCTACAGGGTGTACAAACGACAGGGGGTTACGCTGTTTTTTGAACGGATTCAGGCGGATGCTGACAGGAGTATCTTCCGCCAGAGCGGACTGAAGCAGTTGCGTCTCTTCACCCAAAAGCGAACGGATGGATTGGATAAAATCAGCGGGCAATTTCATTTATCAACACTTTAGATTACAAAGGTAAAAGGATTTTGCTTATCTCGTTTACCCACTTTCATTTTGAGAGATCAATAAATAGGAGGATTATCTTTTTAAAAAATTCCTCTCCCCGTTTCAAAAAATAAGTACCTTTGTGCTCAAACACACGCATAAATATTTGCAATCATGAAAAAAATACTCATTTTCACAGGACTCTTATTTTCATTCCTGATTTCTGCTCAGGATCGTCCCGATCCGCAACCCGCTCCCGACAGTTTTGAAAAATTCAAGGTAGCTATGGCTGGTTTCAGCTTTGTGAACTTCGATCTCGACAAGTCACTGGAAATCATGGAGAAATGCAATGTAAAGTATCTGTGCATCAAAGATTTTCATCTCCCGCTGAACAGCAGCGACCAGGAGATTGCCGACTTTCATGCCAAGCTTGCTTCGAAAGGAGTGACCGGTTATGCCGTTGGTCCCATCTATATGCGCTCGGAAAAAGAGATCGACGATGCGTTCGCCTACGCGAAACGAGTGGGTGTAAAGCTGATTGTGGGGGTTCCCAACTATGAGCTGCTGCCCTATGTGGAAAAAAAGGTAAAAGAGTATGATTTTCATTTCGCCATTCACCTTCATGGCCCTGATATGCCATTGTATCCCGATGCCGACGACGTGTGGAACCATGTGAAGGATCTCGATCCGCGCATCGGCATGTGCCTCGATGTGGGTCATGACACCCGCAACGGCAAGGATCCGGTGGAAGATCTGAAGAAATACCAAAGCCGCGTTTTCGACATTCACATCAAGGACGTTACGGGAGCCTCCAAGGCCGGATATTCGGTGGAGATCGGCCGTGGCATCATCGATTTTCCGGCTTTTGTACGCATGCTCCGTGAGGTAGGATATACCGGTATGTGCAGTCTCGAACATGAACGAAACATGAAAGATCCACTCCAGGGGATAGCCGAATCAATCGGGTATTTCAGAGGGGTGATTGTTGCAACAAAGATTTCCGGATGATAACAATCATCCTTATCGTGCTTACCTCCATCATCTCTATTCTTGCATTCAGAGAGCATTCAATGATGAATAGGATGATCTTTTATCCGCCGGCGGTACGGAGCGGTGAATGGCACCGGTTGTTCACCTATGGCTTTCTCCATGCCGATTACATGCACCTGATCTTTAACATGTTCACACTCTATTTTTTTGGAATGGACATCGAGAGATTCTGCAAAATACAATTGGGCGAAAATTGGGGAGCCCTTTGTTTTATCATCCTTTACCTCACTGCACTGCCGGTCTCTATCTTGCCAACCTACTTCAAACAGAAAGAGAACAGAAACTACCATAGCCTGGGCGCGTCGGGAGCCGTGTCGGCTGTGATCTTCGCATACATGCTGATCAATCCGATGAATTTCATGGGCATTCTCTTTATCCCGGTCATGCTGCCTGCATTCCTTTTCGGGATTATCTTTTTGCTGATCTCAATGTCGCTGGACAAAAAAGAATCCGGGAACATCAACCACTCCGCGCATATCACGGGGGGTATATATGGCATCATCTATATGATCGTACTGTTCCGGGTAGTGGCAGGTGCAAACCTGATTGAATCATTCTTCAGCCAGATAAGGATCGATTCCCTCTCTGATTTGTTTCATATCGGTTTTTAGCTCTATTGCCTTATTTTGCCTATTTTTGCAGTTAAAAGCTCTGTAAGCGCAATGGATAAACCCGCACTATATTTGATACCGGTCATGTTGGGTGAGACCCCTTTGGATAAGGTGATCCCTTCATACAACAACACGGTTGTATCTCAACTGAAACATTTCATCGTGGAGAATCTGCGGTCGGCACGTCGCTTTCTGAAAAAGTGTGACCCCAACATAGAGATTGATGCGCTCAGCTTTTATGAACTGAACAAACACACCGACAGGAGCAGCCTGTCAGACTACCTGCTGCCCATGGAAAAGGGTGAAAGCGTAGGCGTGATCTCCGAAGCCGGATGCCCCGCCGTGGCCGACCCCGGGGCAGATGTGGTGGCCATCGCACAGCAGAAAGGATACAGGGTTGTCCCGCTGGTGGGCCCCTCCTCCATCCTGATGGCGGTGATGGCTTCCGGTTTCAACGGGCAGAGCTTTGCTTTTCATGGCTATCTGCCCATCGATGCCGGTGAGCGGGCAAGGAAAATCAAACAGTTGGAAGCCCGCTCCTACCAGGAAGAGCAGACCCAGCTGTTTATCGAAACACCTTACCGGAATCATAAGCTGGCAGAGGATTTACTGACGCATTGCAAGCCGGAGACACAGCTCTGCATCGCCATGAACATCTCATGCGAGGATGAACAGATTGTCACCAAAAGCATCCGGGCATGGAAAGGAACATTGCCCGAGATGCACAAGAAACCCTGTGTCTTTCTCATTTACAAAGGATCATGAACATTCGGCACAACATAGAGCTACAACCCTACAACTCTTTCAGAACGAAAGCGGTTGCCAGGCTTTTCGCGGAACCGGAGAGCGGAACAGAGCTGTCGGGGATATTGAGAAACTTCCCACAAGAGAGAAAACTGATCCTGGGTGCCGGCTACAACATCTTTTTCACGAAAGATTTCGACGGACTCATTATCAGACCCGCGATGAAAGGGATCACGATCGTAAAGGAAACGGACCGCGGTGTGGAGCTGGAGGCTGCCGCTGCCGAGGAGTGGGACGCTTTGGTGGAATATTGCGTTGCAAAAGGATATGCCGGTCTGGAGAACCTCTCGCTGATTCCCGGATCTGTGGGCGCAAGCCCGGTACAAAACATCGGCGCCTATGGCACCGAAGTGAAGGATGTGATTACCCGGGTCAGGGCAGTTGATATGGAGACAGGTGAGGTGAGAGCATTCAATGGTGAAGCGTGTGCATTTGCCTACCGCGACAGCATCTTCAAGCGCACCGGCCGTTACCTCATCACCTCAGTCACTTTCGCTCTTGACAAATCATTTGTTTACAAAGAGAAATATGTTGATCTCAGCCGTGAGCTGCAAGGGATCGCCTCGCCTACACTCATGCAGGTGCGTGAAGCCATCATCCGCATCCGCACCCGCAAGCTGCCCGACCCTGTAAAACTACCCAATGCCGGCAGTTTCTTCAAGAACCCGGTTCTGTCGAGAGAGGAGACAGAGCGACTGCAGGTGATCCTGCCCGATCTCCCCGTTTATAACCTGGGCGGGGAGCGTTTTAAAACCTCAGCTGCCTTTCTGATTGAGAAAGCGGGCTACAAGGGCAAGCGAAAGGGGATGGTGGGAGTGTATGAGAAACACTCCCTGATCATCGTAAACTACGGAACCGAAAATGGAGAGGAGATATCCGATTTCATGAAAGAGATTCAACAGAGCGTGATGCAGCAGTTTGCCGTTGCACTGCAACCAGAGGTGTGGATTTATTAAGTGGATTTATTAAAAGGAACATAACCCGTAAACAAAAACCGTGTCATTATGGCATCATTCATCATAGAGGGCGGGCACAGCCTGCAAGGGGAGATCAGACCACAGGGCGCGAAAAACGAAGCACTGCAGGTGATCTGTGCCACGCTACTCACAAAAGAAGAGGTGATCATTGAGAACATCCCTGATATCCTGGATGTCAACAACCTGATCGAGTTGCTACGCGACATGGGTGTGCATGTGAAAAAGCTGGCTGAAGAGACCTACTCCTTCAAAGCTGAAACGATTGACCTCACTTTCACCCATTCGCAGGAGTTCATGCAGAAGAGTGCGTCCATGCGCGGATCGATCATGATCATTGGCCCGCTACTGGCTCGCTTTGGTGAAGCGGTAGTACCCAGACCGGGAGGTGACAAGATTGGTCGCCGCAGGCTGGACACCCACTTCAACGGCATCATCAGGCTGGGGGCTGAGCTCAAGCTGAACGAGCAGAAACAGCTTTACACCCTCACTACAGAGAAGCTGAAAGGCACCTACGTGCTGCTCGATGAGGCATCGGTGACCGGCACTGCCAACCTGCTGATGGCTGCCGTGCTGGCAGAAGGGGAAACCATCATCTATAACGCCGCCTGTGAACCCTACGTGGAACAACTGAGCCGCATGCTGGTGCGCATGGGCGCACACATCGACGGCATCGCCTCCAACCGCTTGACCGTACAGGGTGTATCACAACTGTCAGGGTGCCGCCACCGCCTGCTGCCCGACATGATTGAGATCGGCAGCTTCATCGGCATGGCAGCCATGACTGCGTCGGAGATCACCATCAAAGGAGCGTCAACAACCAACCTGGGTATCATCCCCGAAAGCTTCCGCCGGTTGGGTATCACGGTGGAACAGCGCGGTGACGATCTCTACATACCCCGGCAGGAAGGCTACACCATTGAATCGTTTATCGACGGCTCCATCCTCACCATCGCAGACGCTCCCTGGCCCGGGTTGACACCCGATCTGCTGAGTGTGATGCTGGTGGTGGCTACTAAAGCCAAAGGGAGTGTGCTGATTCACCAGAAGATGTTTGAAAGTCGCCTTTTTTTCGTGGACAAGCTGATCGACATGGGAGCTCAAATCATCCTTTGTGATCCGCACCGGGCAGTGGTGATCGGGCTCGACAACCGGTTTCACCTGAAAGGGATGACCATGACCTCTCCCGATATCCGTGCAGGTATATCTCTGCTGATCGCGGCCATGAGTGCCAAAGGTAAAAGCACCATCCACAACATCGACCAGATAGACCGTGGCTATCAGCAGATCGACTCAAGATTAAATGCGCTGGGTGCAAAGATTGAAAGAGTCATCTGATTTTCATGGCTCTCTTTCAAGACAATTTATTTGCTTATTCGGCTACTCTTTTATTACTTTGCAGGTTCATTGAAAGAGATCAACAAACAGATGTTGTTTGCTGACCCCTGTGTACAAATCAAGGTGAAAACGACTCAAACAACCACAACCAATATGCCAACGAATCCGGTCGTAACTGACATTAAACAAGTAACCATCCGTTTCTCAGGTGATTCCGGCGACGGGATGCAGCTCTCGGGCACCCTTTTCTCCACCCTCTCGGCCATCTTCGGCAACGAGATCGCTACTTTTCCCGATTTCCCGGCGGAGATACGTGCACCGCAGGGATCACTGCACGGTGTATCCGGATTTCAGGTACGCATCGGCGCGAAAGATGTGTACAACTCAGGCGACAAAACAGATGTACTGGTGGCGATGAACCCGGCAGCGCTGAAAGTGAATGCGCCCTACCTGAAAAAAGGATCAATTGTGCTCTTCGACACCGACTCCTTTCAGAAGAAAGATCTTGACAAGGCACTGTTCAACACACAAGATCCCTTTGAGGAGCTCAACCTGGAGCATATACAGCCGATAGGGGTAGCCATCACCTCCCTGACCAAATCATCTCTCGAGGGATCGGGACTCGAAAACAAGGAGATGCTTCGCTGCAAGAACATGTTTGCCCTGGGCATCGTCTGCTGGCTCTTCAACCGACCGCTGGAGATCGCCGACAAGCTGCTGGAACAGAAGTTTGCCAAACGACCGAAAATCGTGGAAGCCAACATCAAGGCACTCACCGACGGTTATAACTACGGAAACAACATACACCTGACGGCCTCCACCTATCGAATCGAACCGGTGGAAGCCTCCAGGGGATTCTATACCGATGTGAACGGCAATACCGCTACCGCCTACGGACTGATCGCAGCCGCCGAGAAAGCGGGGTTGCAGCTCTTCCTGGGCTCCTACCCCATCACCCCGGCTACCGACATCCTGCAGGAACTCTCCAAGAGAAAGGATTTCGGTGTGAAAGCATTGCAGATGGAAGATGAGATCGCGGGGATCACCTCCTCCATTGGTGCCGCCTTTGCTGGCAGCCTGGCAGCCACCTCCACCTCGGGACCCGGGCTGGCACTCAAAAGTGAAGCGCTGGGACTGGCGGTGATGACCGAGCTGCCGCTGGTGGTGATTGACGTGCAGCGAAGTGGCCCCTCCACCGGGATGCCCACCAAGAGTGAGCAGGCCGACCTGAATCAGGCTCTCTACGGTCGCAACGGCGAGAGCCCCCTGGTGGTGATGGCTGCCGCATCGCCCACCGACTGCTTCGAGTGCGCCTTTGCAGCTGCAAAGATTGCGCTGGAACACATGACACCGGTGATCCTGCTTACCGATGGTTACATCGCCAACGGCTCATCGGCATGGAAGATCCCCGATATGGAAAGCTATCCGGAGATCAACCCCCCCTATGTACAGAAGCACTTCAAGGGTGACGCGGGTGACTGGAAACCGTTCATGCGCAACGAGGATACACTCGTCAGGTACTGGGGTGTGCCCGGCACACCAAAATATATGCATCGCATCGGTGGTCTGGAAAAGGATCAGCTCACCGGTGTCATCTCCTCCAACCCGGAGAACCACCAACGGATGGTCAATATCCGGCAGCAGAAGATCGATCACATCGCCCGCTTCATACCGGAGCAGGAGGTAATGGGCGATCCCGATGCCGACACGCTGATTGTAGGATGGGGCGGCACCTATGGTCACCTGCTGGAGACCATGCTGCGCTTGCATGACAAAGGGAAGAAAGTGGCCTATACCCACTTCCGGCACATCTCCCCCCTCCCTATCAACAGCCACGATCTGTTGCGACGGTACAACAGAATCATTGTTGCCGAACAGAACAACGGTCAGTTTGCCCATTATCTGAATGGTAAGTTCCCTGATCTGAATGTGATTCATAAGTACAACAAGGTAGAGGGACAACCTTTCAAGGTGAGCGAAATGGTGGAAGCCTTTACCCAAATGATGGAAGAATAACAGTATGGAAGTAACAGAAATAAAATATCAGAAATATCTCGCGAAAGATTACAAGAGTGAAAATGCCGTGCGCTGGTGTCCCGGTTGTGGCGACTATGCCATCCTGACCTGCCTGCACAAAGCATTGGCAGAGCTGAACCTCGACCCGCACAATACGGCGGTGATCTCCGGTATCGGCTGCTCATCGCGACTGCCCTACTACATGAACACCTACGGGTTCCACAGCATCCATGGTCGTGCGACAGCCATTGCCACCGGCGTGAAAGTAGCCAATCCCGCCCTGAGTGTCTGGGTTGCGACCGGCGACGGTGACTCGCTCGCCATTGGCGGCAATCACTTCATCCATGCTGTCCGCCGCAACGTGGACATCAATATCCTGTTGTTCAACAACAAGATTTACGGGCTCACCAAGGGACAATACTCTCCCACCTCATCCAGGGGATTCGTCTCCAAATCATCACCCTATGGCACCGTGGAAGATCCGTTCCGTCCGGCAGAGCTCACTTTTGGAGCAAGGGGCACATTCTTTGCCCGTGCCATCGACGTGGACATGAAGACCCAGGTGGAGGTGATGGTGGAGGCTGCACGCCACAAGGGTACCTCGGTGGTGGAGCTGCTGCAGAACTGCGTCATCTTCAACGATGGCATCCACAATAAGATCAGTGATCGATCCTGGAAAGCCGATAACACCATCACCCTGCGACATGGAGAGAAGATGCTCTTCGGCAAGGACAATGAAAAGGGACTGGTGCTTGAGGGATGGAACCTCAAAGCTGTGACCATTGGTGAGGATGGCTACAGCCTTGACGATGTACTGGTACATGATGCCACCACGAACGACAATACCCTGCACATGAAGCTTGCACTGATGGAAAACGCCAACGATCTGCCGGTAGCACTGGGGGTGATCCGCAGCGTAAAGGCTCCTTCCTATGAAAAAGACTATGAGCAGCAGATCGCAGAGGTACAGCAAAAAAGCCCGAAGAAATCGTTCACCGAATTCCTGCTTTCTTCTCCTAACGTCTGGGAGGTGAAATAATGATCTGAGGATGTGCTGATCCCAATCAATCGGGATCTTTGTTTCACTTTGATCCGCCAATCAATGAATCAACGAGCTTCCTCCGCCGGATCTCCTCCCGGATCATCTTCAGCTCGCGACTGGTCTGCCCTTTCACCGATGAGTTCTCTTCGGCACGTCGGAACAGGTAGGGCATCATGATCCTCACCGCTCCATAGGGAACATATTTCGCCACATTATAACCCATCTCCGCCAGGTTGTAAGTGATGTGGTCGCTCATGCCATAGAGCTGGGAGAAAAAGATACCGCGATGATTGCGCGGTAGTCCGGCAGCGTCGATCAGTGAAGCCAGCAACAACGAGCTCGCCTCGTTGTGAGTGGCCACCATGAAATCGATGGTGTTGTGATGTTCCATGAAATAATGGATGATGGCATCGAAATCCCGGTCGGTGGCAGCCTTGTCCGGCTGAATGGGTGAGGGATACCCTTTCTCGGCGGCTCGCGCCCGTTCTTTCTCCATGTATGCCCCCCTCACGATCTTCAAACCAAAGCGAAAACCACCCTCCAGTGCCATCCGGTGATGCTCCCTGATTCGGGCAATGCTGTCGTGACGGTACATCTGGTAGGTGTTCTGTACGATGGCTCTTTCCCGGTTGTACTTCGCCATCAGCCGCATTACCATCTCATCCACCACCGGCTGGATCCAACTCTCCTCAGCATCAATCAGTATCGGAACACCCAGTTCATACCCGCGGCGGAAGATGGACCCGACCCGCTCTTCTACCTTTTTAAACGCTGTTTGCTCCTCATCCGTGAGCGGCAACCGCGCACTCACTTTCTCCAACAGGTCAAAACGGGCCAGACCGGTGATCTTGAAAGCACTGAAAGGAACATTTTTGTTGTGGTGTGCATACTCAACAGTACGAATCACCTCGCTACAGGTAGCATCAAACACCTCATCCGACTCCTCTCCCTCCAGCGCATAGTCAAGAATAGACAACACATTACGCTCTGCCAGGCGATCGATGGTTTTGCTGCAGTCGGCAATCGATTCTCCCCCCACGAAATGGCGATAGATGGTTTTGCGAATGAAGCCTTTAACCGGAAGATGCAGACCCAGGGAGATCTTTACCAGATGTTTGCCCATCCATACCAACGGTTTATGGTTCATCACCCGAAAGAGCTGGTATGCCTGCCACAGGCTGCTGTTTGATTGATCACGAAAAGCGATTTCCGTGTTGCTGAAATCGGGGAGGTTGGTTTTTCCTGAATGCATGTATGCTTGTAAAGTAATTAGAGATATGCTACAAAAATAATAAAAAAAGGAATCCGGAGTACTTTTACCAAAATAAACCTGCTACGCTTTGTGAAGCAACGGGGAAATTCCAAAAATTAATCCGGAAACAGTTCTTATCCGCCAAAATTAAATATATTTGTAACATCGATAAACCACAAACAAAACCATTATGTCTAAAGGAATCTATCAACTACCCGAAGTGAGGAACGAACCGGTGAAGAGTTATGCACCGGGGTCACCCGAAAGAAAAGCATTGAAGCAAAAACTGGAAGAGCTGAACAGAGGAGGGCTTGACCTCCCCATGATTATCGGCGGTAAAGAGGTGCGCACCGGTAACCTGCAGAATATCCGTCCCCCGCATAACCACCGGCATCTGCTGGGGCACTACCACCAGGGCGATAAAAATCATCTGCAGATGGCCATCGATGCAGCGCTGAAAGCCAAACCAGCCTGGGAGGCGATGAACTGGGAGAGCCGTGCAGCCATCTTCCTGAAGGCGGCCGAGCTGATTGCCGGCCCCTATCGCACTACTTTCAACGCGGTGACCATGATCGGCCAGTCGAAGAACGCCTACCAGTCGGAGATCGACGCAGTGTGTGAGCTGGTGGATTTCTACCGTTACAACGTGAAGAACATGTATGAGATCTACCGGATGCAGCCCAACTCCTCCCCCGGGATATGGAACAGGATGGTGTGGCGGCCGCTGGAAGGGTTCATCTTCGCTCTCACACCCTTCAACTTCACCTCCATCGCCGGGAACCTGGGAGGCGCCCCTGCCCTGATGGGCAACACGGTGGTGTGGAAGCCCTCCAAGACAGCTGTCTGGTCGGCACACCTCATCATGGAGGTGCTACAGGAGGCCGGACTCCCCGACGGGGTGATCAACCTGGTCTATGCCGATGGCCGGGAGGCGGCCGAGGTGGTGTTCAACCACCGCGAGTTCGCCGGCCTCCACTTCACCGGCTCGACAGCAGTCTTCAACGGTATGTGGGGCACCATCGCCAGCAAGATCGGCCACTACAAGTCCTACCCCCGCATCGTGGGTGAAACCGGCGGCAAGGATTACATCCTGGCCGACGAGACCGCCAACCCCAAACAGGTGGCCACCGCCATCACCCGGGGTGCTTTCGAGTACCAGGGTCAGAAATGTTCAGCTGCCTCCCGCGCCTACATCCCCACCAACCTCTGGGAGGAGGTGAAGCAGTATGTGAGTGACGACCTGGCAACGATCAGGACGGGTGTCGTGGAGGATTTCAGCAACTTTGTGAACGCTGTGATCGACGAGGAGTCGTTCGACAAGCTGGCAGCCGTGATCGACGCTGCCAAGGCCTCTCCCGATGCGGAGATCGTCTGTGGTGGCAGCTATGACAAGTCGGAGGGTTACTTCATTCAGCCTACGGTGATCCTGGCGAAAAAGCCGGACTACATCACCATGCGGGAGGAGCTGTTCGGCCCCATCCTCACCGTTTACCTCTATGAACCAGGTAAGCTGGAGGAGACCATGGAGATCCTCGACACCACGACCAACTATGCACTGACAGGGGCTATTTTCTCTTCCGACAGGTCACGCATCGAGCGGATGACCACCCGGCTGATGCACACCGCCGGCAATTTCTACATCAACGACAAGCCCACCGCCGCCGTGGTGGACCAACAACCTTTTGGCGGAGGACGCGGATCGGGCACCAACGACAAGGCCGGCTCGGTCTTCAACCTGCTGCGCTGGGTTTCACCGCAATGCATCAAGGAAACTTTCGTGCCGGCAACCAATTACCTCTATCCCAACTTTCTGGAGGCGTAATCAGCTTTCACTTCTTTCGTGAACCCTCTGCAAATAAGAGCTACAACCGGTGGTTGCAGCTCTTATTTGCATGCTGTTTCCATCTGTTAAATGAACTTCAACGAAAAACAATCTATCTTTGTGGCGTGTTTATGCAGGTAACGGAGTCATACAATGCAGCAGAAAAAAATCAACATCGCCGTCGACGGCTTCTCCTCGTGTGGCAAGAGCACCATCGCCAAAGGGCTGGCGAAGAAACTGGGATACACCTATATCGACAGCGGCGCCATGTACCGTGCCGTTGCACTCTATGCCCTCCGCAATGGATGGCTCACCCCGGAAGAGATCAACGGGGAGCAGTTGCAGAAGCATATCTCCGACATGGTTATCACCTTCAAAACCAATGCCCGCGGGGAACAGGAAACCTATCTCAACGGTGAGAACGTAGAGCGGGAGATCCGCACCCTTGAAGCAGCCAATGGTGCCAGCCGCATCAGCGCCCTCCCCTTCGTGCGGCGCGAGCTGGTACGCCAGCAGCAGCTTATGGGCAAAGAAAAAGGAGTGGTAATGGATGGTCGCGACATCGGCACGGTGGTCTTTCCCGATGCAGAGTTGAAACTGTTTCTCACCGCCTCACCCGAGGTACGTGCCCGGCGCCGTTTTGATGAGATGAAAGCCAGAGGTGAGGAACCGCTCTTTGAGGAAGTACTGGCGAACGTGAAAGAGCGTGACCTGCGTGACACCACGCGTGCTGAAAGCCCATTGAGAAAGGCCGATGATGCCTTCGAGCTGGACAATTCGCACATCGGCATCGATGAACAGCTGCAGTGGGCACTTGATATGTATAACAAAATCACAGCAAACAATGAAAAAAATTGAGATAGACCGGCAGTCAGGTTGTTGCTTTGGCGTAGCCAAAGCGATCACCCGTGCTGAGGAGGAACTGAAAAAAGATGGAACCCTCTACTGCCTGGGCGACATCGTCCACAACAGCATAGAGGTGAAGCGGCTGGAAAAGATGGGAATGATCACCATCGACCATGAACAGCTGAAAGAGCTGAAAAATGTGAAGGTGCTGCTTCGTGCACACGGCGAACCGCCCAGCACCTATGAGATAGCGCGTCAGAACAACATCGAGCTGATCGATGCCTCCTGCCCCGTAGTACTGGGACTCCAGAAAAAGATCCGTAAGAAATATGAACAGGGTGCAGACAAGGGAATCCAGATCGTGATCTACGGCAAGAGAGGACATGCCGAGGTAAAGGGGTTGATGGGACAGACCCGCGAGTCGGCCATCATCATCGAAAGCAAGGAGGAGATCGACAAGCTTGACTTCTCTCGCGACATCAGCCTTTTCTCGCAAACCACCAAGCCGTTGGATGGCTTTTACGAGATCGGTGAATTGATCAAAGCCCGGATGGAGGAGGGAGCAACTTTCTTATTCAACGATTCCATCTGCAGGCAGGTGTCCAACCGGGTACCCCATATCCGGGAGTTTGCGGCAAGCCATGATCTGATCATTTTTATTGCCGGTGAAAAGAGCTCTAACGGCAAGGTGCTCTTCAACGAATGTATGAGCAGGAACCCCAACTCATACCTGATTCACAGCCCCGAAGAGGTAAATCCGGCGTGGCTCCGTGACGGCATCAGCATCGGTATCTGTGGTGCCACCTCTACCCCCCAATGGCAGATGGAGGCGGTGGCAGAAACACTCACGAAGATGATGCCTCATGCACAACCGGAAAGAGCTGCTTTTTGAAGCAGCTTTTTTTGTGCCATCACTAAAAATAATGTATCTTTGCGGCTTGTTGATTTGAGGGTTATCAGGCAGGTAACCTGCAATCTCACTAACAGATAACAATCACTATGGAATCGAACATCAAAAGCGTAGGAGTACTCACTTCAGGAGGTGACGCCCCGGGCATGAATGCCGCCATTCGTGCGGTGACACGTGCAGGGATCTCGAACGGCATGCGTGTTTACGGCATCTACAGGGGGTACAAAGGTCTTATTTCAGACGAAATTACAGAATTCAAAACCAATAGTGTCAGCAATATCATTCAACGGGGAGGTACCATCTTGAAGACAGCCCGTTCGAAAGAGTTTATGACCGTGGAAGGGCGCAGGCTCGCTTACGAAAACATGCAGAAACACGGGATAGAAGCATTGATCGTGATCGGGGGCGACGGTTCTCTCACCGGAGCAGGCATATTTGCCAACGAATACAACATCCCTGTGGTAGGGCTTCCCGGAACCATCGACAACGACCTTAACGGCACAGATACCACCATTGGCTACGATACAGCCCTGAACACCATCATGCAATCGATGGACAAAATACGCGATACGGCCACTTCCCACGAACGTCTGTTTTTTGTGGAAGTGATGGGACGTAACTGCGGTTACCTGGCACTGAACAGCGCCATCGCTTCGGGAGCAGAAGCTGCTATCATCCCCGAGATAAGCATCGAGAAAGACCAGTTAGCCGAGCTGATTGAGCAGGGATTTCGTAAGTCGAAGAACAGCAGCATGGTGCTTGTCACCGAGAGTGAGGTGACCGGAGGAGCCATTAAACTGGCCGAACGTGTGAAGACGGAGTATCCGCAATATGATGTGCGTGTTTCCATTCTCGGTCATCTCCAACGGGGCGGCTCACCCTCGGCACAGGATCGTATCCTGGCCAGCCGCATGGGAATAGCAGCCATTCAGGCACTGTTGGAAAATCAACGGAACGTGATGATCGGGATTCGTGAAAACGAGATCGATTATGTACCCTTTAAGAGGGCCATCCGCAAGGAACGGGAGATCAGCGAAGAACTGCTTGAGGTGCTACGGATCTCATCGATCTGACAAAACTGACTATCGGGTCAATGGAAAATAATTATTCTTGTTTAACATATTTTCCGAATTGAAAGCGGTACTTTTGTAGTTTATAGACAAATTAATCAATTATTTATATATAATAATGGAAATAACACATATTGAACACATCGGCATCGCGGTGAAGAGCATCGAAGAGCAGCTTCCATACTACGAAGGGATCCTGGGTTTGAAATGCTACAACATTGAAAATGTGGAAGATCAGAAGGTGAAAACCGCCTTTTTCATGGTCGGCCAGACCAAGATAGAACTACTGGAGCCCACCAGCGAGGAGAGCACCATTGCCAGGTTCATTGAAAAAAGAGGGGAAGGAATTCACCACATCGCCTATGCCACCAGGAATATCAGCGAAGCCCTCAGGGAGATGGAGCAAAAGGGGGTACGCCTGATCGACCAGGAGCCGCGCGGCGGTGCCGAAGGACTGAACATCGCTTTCCTACACCCCAAATCGACCGGCAGCGTGCTGACAGAGCTGTGCGAACATCCTGAGTAACTGTTCTCCCAACAACAGGCCAACAACCGCAACATCCAAATTCACATTTCATTATAACTACATTCATATGAGCAACCAACTCGAGAAAGTAAAAGAGCTTATCCAACTACGCGAAAAAGCACGCTTAGGAGGGGGTGAAAAGAGAATCGAATCACAACACCTGAAAGGCAAATATACGGCACGCGAACGCATTGCCATGCTGCTTGACGAGGGCAGCTTCGAAGAGTTCGACATGTTCGTGGAACATCGCTGCTATAACTTCGGCATGGAAAAAACCAGGTTCCTGGGTGACGGCGTTGTGACCGGTTACGGCACCATCGAAGGACGTCTGGTTTACATTTTCGCACAGGATTTCACCGTTTCCGGCGGATCCCTCTCCGAGATGCAGGCACAGAAGATCTGCAAGGTGATGGACCAGGCCATGAAGATGGGAGCCCCACTGATTGGCATCAACGACTCAGGCGGTGCCCGCATCCAGGAGGGTGTCAATGCCCTGGCCGGCTACGCCGAGATCTTCCAGCGCAACATCCTGGCATCGGGTGTGATTCCCCAGATCTCCGGCATCTTCGGCCCCTGCGCCGGCGGTGCGGTTTACTCACCGGCACTCACCGACTTCATCATCATGTCACAGGGTACCTCCTACATGTTCCTCACCGGTCCCAAGGTGGTTAAAACCGTCACCGGTGAAGATGTGACACAGGAGCAGCTGGGTGGTGCCTCTGTACACTCCTCCAAATCAGGTGTATCCCAATTCCAGGTACAGACGGAAGAGGATGGCATGAAGCTGATCCGCAAGCTACTCAGCTACATCCCCCAGAACAACCTTGAAGAGCCACCCCTCTCCCCCAACGACGATCCCATCGACCGTCTTGAGGACGGATTGAACGATATTATCCCGG
>WOYT01000003.1:5506-7305 GCA_011620695.1 Proteiniphilum sp. | reverse complement strand
TCCTGCGGACTGCATGCTGCGACGAAAAAGAGGAGCAGCAGCATCCGGGATAGTTGTTTTATTTTATTCATCATACGATTGTCTTGTTACAAAGTTAATCAATCAATTATAAATTCAGAATCATAAGTTTTAAAACTCCTGCACCTTGATTCTTTAGCCTGATCTCAATTATATCCCGGATTTTGTTCCAGTGCAAATTCGGTACCTTCAGTTTTGTCGATCTCCGACTGCGGGATAGGCAACAGCTTGTTATAGTCGTTCCAGGTGCGCACGCTGTTGAATTCGGGAATGTTCTCGGTCAGCAGCGCAGTATCACCCCAGCGGACAATATCCCAGAAGCGCATCCCTTCACCCACGAATTCGCGACGCCGTTCCAGCTTGATGTTGTCAGCGGTTGCGGGGATGGAACTGTCCTTCCCGAAAGCACGCCGGCGGACTTCATCCAGGCATGCCTGAGCGGTGATACCGCCTACCGGACTTTGCCCCTGCATCACCACCAACTCGGCATAGTTGAGCAGTGTTTCTGCATAACGGAAAAGGCGCAGGTTATTGCAATAATTCAAATCGACATCACCCTGCGGATTGTAACCCACGCGGGCTGCATACTTGGCCATGAAGAGACCTGTATCCTGGAAGCGGGCGGTGTACTGATCAGGCTCCCATTTGTTGATAGATCCTTCCCGGCGGGTGTCTCCCGCTTCATAGATATCCCATGTGGACTGACGTACCGGGCCGAATCCCCAGCCTCCTTTGAAGTCGCCTGTTTCATTGCCTGTGTTCAATCCATTGGGCGAAATAAAGGCGGGAAGGTTGGTGCCATAGCCCTGCCAGCCATTGGCCCAGGTCTTACCTTCAGGAAGATGGTTCACTTCGAAGATTGATTCCTTGGAAAATTCATTTTCATCCAGCCACATCGCGGCAAAATCGTCTAACAGCTCATACTCATTGCTGTTGATGATCTCAGCCATATCGGCCGTCACCTCGGCATAGCGGGACTCGTCTTTCTGGTACATTACCACACGTGCTTTCAGCATCAGGGCGGCAGCTCTGTTTATTCTACCGGTATTCGCACCTGTCGTACTCATCGGCAGCCAGCCATCGGTTGTCGCCACATCAATATCCTGCATGATTTCGGCATAGATCTCATCGGCAGTGTATTGCCTGGTCATATAAGGCGGTTCTGAGAGTGGTTCCTCAAAATAGGGGATGTTGCCCCAGAATTTCCAGAGCCAGTGGGTGTAGTAGGCACGCAGGAAGTGTGCTTCAGCCTTGTACTGGTTCAGCTTTTTGATGTCGGCTTCGGTCTCGAATCCCACCGCGTTCTCACAGGAAGTAATCACGTTGTTGGCTCTTGCCAGGCCGGAGTAGTAGATGTTCCAGAGCCCGTTGATGTTCTCCTGTGGGGTGGTGGTGAAGAGGGAGAGCAGGTAGAGCTGGTGTTGGTCTCCGGCGTCGCCGCCCCCTTTGAAGATATCATCGGAACGGAGGTCCGACATCAGTACGAGGCTGTTATAGTTGTTGTCGGCATAGCTGTCGAAGAGCAGGATCTGGTAGGTTGCTGCCAGGTTGGAGAGGATGGCCCCCTCGGTGGCGGGTTCGCCGGCTGCCTGCTGTTCGGTGGGAGAGTTGGTCAGGAAGTCGTCGCTACAGGAAAAGAATCCCGCCAAAACAGTGATGATCAATAGGTTGATATATCGTTTCATAGTGATACTATTTTTTTAAAATGAGATATTGGCACCCAGGGAGATGGTTCTGGCCTGCGGATAGATGCCGCGGTCGATACCGATGGTGGTATAGCC
>WOYT01000003.1:1197-5406 GCA_011620695.1 Proteiniphilum sp. | reverse complement strand
GCGAAGTCGAAGATATCGTTTCCATAGGTTCCCTGGAAGAAGAGGTTCAGGTCGAACCCTTTCCAGTCGGCCCCGAGGGTGAGACCGTAGGTCCAGTCGGGAGCACCCTTGCCGATCTTGGTCTTGTCGTCATCGCTGATGGTGCCATCGCCGTTGCGATCCACGAAGCGGACATCACCCGGCTGGGCTGTCGGCTGTAGTTTGGCTCCTTCACTGTTCACGTAACCATCCACCTCTGCCTGGTTCTGGAAGAGACCGTCGGTCTTGAACCCGTAGAAGTAGGGGAACACCTCGCCATTCATGCCTTTCACGTAGCTTCCCACGCCGGAGGCCCCTGCACTCTCGTAGATCTGTTCACCCGTCTCGTTGCCCAGGTTGATCAGTTTGTTCTGCAGGTAGGAAGCGTTGGCCGAGATGAAGTAGTTGAAATCACCCGTGCTGTTCTTCCATCCCAGTTCGAACTCGACACCGCTGTTCTCCATGTCACCCACGTTGGCGATGGGTGCCCCCAGGCCCACGTAGGAAGGAATGGGCTGATACATCAGCATGTCGTTGGTTTTTTTCACGAAATAGTCGAAGCCGAAGGTGAGGCGGCTGTTGAGGAAGCGTGCCTCGAGACCCAGGTCGGTCTGTACCGACTCTTCCCACTTCACGTCTGGGTTGGGGATGTAGCCGGGGGAGCTGCCATACTGCATGGAACCGGTGATTTCACCCACCTTGACCGGGTCTGCCTCGTTCACCTGATAGCCGCCGCCAAAGTAGTAGTTCTGTCCGCCGTTCATCAGTGAGGTGTAGAGGAAGTTACCAATGCGATCGTTACCGTTCTTACCCCAGCTGAAACGAAGCTTCATGTAGTCGAACCACTCGGGACGGTTCGCCATGAAGACTTCGTTGGTCAGGTTCCACCCCACCGAGAAGGAAGGGAAGACACCCCATTTGTTGTTGGGGCCGAAGCTGGTGGAACCGTCGCGTCGTACAGTTGCCTGCAGCATGTAACGCTCGGCATAGTTGTAATCGACACGCCCGAAGTAGGATGCGGTTCCGGTGAAATCATAGCCGCCAGTACCACCCCATGTACGTTCCAGCTGCCTGTCGGCGATAGCCGAGTTGATGTTGGCCTTGGAGGGATTGGTCTCCAGCAGGTCACGGTCGTTGCCGCCAAGATTGCGGTAACGGTAACGCGATGCCGATACCCCTGCCACGGCAGAGAGGTTGTGCACCTCATTGAAGGTTTTGGCATAGGAGAGGTAGTTCTCCAGCTGCCAGTTGTAACCCCTGTTCATCTCGCTCTGTACGGTACTGAACTGCTGGTCCTTGCCCTGCGTGGCGAGGAAATAGGGGAAGGTGTAGGAGTCGTATCCCCAGAAAGCCAGATCAGCACCGTAGGTGGTTCTGAACTTGAGCTCGGGCAGGATCTGCAGCTCACCCCAGAAGGAGCCGACAAACTTGTCGGAGTTGTTCAGCCCCGCGGAGGGCTGGTGCAGCATTCCCACCGGGTTGGCGATCTCCTGGAAGCCTGCGGGCGGCAGGGAGAAGACGCGGTCTCCATCCTTCACGGCGTGAGGGTATTGCGCCAGGATGCTGGCAGCGGTCTCCTCATCGGCATAGACCGGCACCAGGGGCGAGAAGGTGAGGGCACTTCCCAGAATGGATCCATACTCCGAGTTGGTCTCGATGCCGGTGGACTTATCCCTCGAGTATCCGATGTTGGCACCTACGGTTACCTTGTTGAGGAAGCTGCGGTCTTCCGTCTCAAAGACGGTATAGGTTGAGTTGGAGCGGAGGCTGTAGCGCTCGTAGTTCGATTTATCGTAGTTGCCACCCACGATACCGGCCTGGTTGAAGTAGCCGAAGGAGAGGAAGTAAAGCAGTTTATCTGATCCTCCGGATATACTTACCTGATGGTTCTGCACGGGTGCATCGTAATAGAAGGTCTCATCCTGCCAGTCGGTGCCGGTACCTGCGGCCATCAACTGTTCGTTGTTGTAACGCGGCAGGTTGCCGTCGTTGAGCTGCATCTCGTTCATGATCACCATGTACTCCTGCGCGTTGAGGATCTCGCGCTTCTTCCAGGGGTTCTGCCACCCATAGCTCATGTCGTAATTAACGCTGGCCTTGCCCTTCGTACCCTTCTTGGTGGTGACCAGGATCACACCGTTGGCGGCACGTGCCCCGTAGATGGCTGCCGAGGCAGCATCCTTCAGGATCTCCACCGACTCGATATCGACCGGGTTGAGGTAGTTGATGCCACCACCCACGATCATGCCGTCGACAATATAAAGCGGTTCGCTGTTGTTAATGGTACCAACACCGCGGATGCGCACCTTGGAGTCGGAACCGGGCTGACCGGAGCTCTGTGTGATCTGCACACCGGAGACCTTACCCTTGAGGGCATCCTCTACGCGCGAGGGACGGGTCACGTTCAGCTCATCGGCGGTCACCCTGCTGATGGCAGCAGTCACCACGCTTTTGCGCTGCACGCCATAGCCCACCACCACAAGCTCATCCAGCATCTCTGTATCCTCGAGCAGCTGTACATTGAGTTCGGTCTGGTTCGTGATGGTGTACTCCCTGTCAAGATAGCCGATGTAGGAGAAGCGGAGGGTAGATCCCTTCGGCACAGCGAGCGCATAATAGCCATCATAGTCAGTGACGGTACCGGTAGTGGTTCCCGGGATAGAGATGTTGACTCCGATCACCGGCTCACCGTTCTGATCGGTCACCCGTCCCGTGAGGTTCACCTGCTCTACCGCAGGCTGTCCCGATTCTGTTGTTGCAAGGGACTTGTCAAAGATGTAGATCTTGTTTTCCCTGATCTCATAACCGATGTTCCGGGGTGTGAGCAGTCGCTGCAGCACTGTCTCCAGTTCAGCGTTCTGTTCCCTGACAGTCACCTCATCATTCAGGTTGACCACCTCCTTGCTAAAAGCCAGGGTATGGCCGGTCTGTTCGGTAATGCTTTCCAGCACTGTTCTCAGTGTGGCCTTGCTGTAGTTGAGGTTCACCTTCTGCGCGGAGAGCATCGCGGTGCTCAACACGAAGAGGGAAAGCAGCAGCATCAGGCGTCTTTTCATTGGAATTTTTCCCATGGTCTGTTTTTCATATTAAGTTATACATCAAAAAGATAAAATCACTCCGGTCATCGCACCGGATTACATAATTAACATTCGAGAAACATTCTTTTTGTTTCTTTACATGATTGACACAGATGGATGGGAATAGGATGAGTGAAATTAAAAAAAATAACAAAAAAAATCCCCGAAAGTGATCCTGTCGGGGGTTCGAAAATGGGCTGAATCAGTTGCTCTGGATGAATTTGCGCACATTGACCTGACGCGACTTCACTTCAATGACAAAGGGATCGAGCTGGTTCAACTCTCCCGCCTTAACACTGAAGCTTCGCTCCGGCTCCTTGCACTCGGTATGCTCCGGGAGGGTTTTCAGATCGAGGGTGATGGTATATTCACCCACCGGGAGGAAGGTGATAAAGCGGCCATTGGGGTCGGTAACCACTGTCTGCTGAAACTTTCCTCCGTTGCCGCTGATGGTAAAGCGGAATCCTTCGTTCCGTTGCACGATCTCCACGCTGTTCTCGCCCGCCTCATAGCGGATGCTGCCCTGCAGGGTACCGCTCTGTTTAAGAGGAACCTCTATTTTCGTTTTGGAACTGCTTACCTTGATCTTCTTCTGATCGAACGACCATTGTCCCGCCTGCATCGGCTTCAGGGTATATTCCCCGTACGGCAGCAAAGAGTAACGTACCTTTCCGTCTTCATCGGAAATAAATGCTTTATTGTCTAAGTTCAGCAGATAATCGCGTGCCGGCTCGTCGTCGTTATCATAACGGCTGTTGGCATTATGATCATAATACATTTGGGCAATGAGGTTGCTTTTCTTTCCGCTCAATGGTTGCGTCTTACTGAAATTCCAGGTTATGCCCACCTGTACGTTAAAGACGTTGCTCGTGTTGATAAACCGGTATCTGTACCAGTAAGCGTTCAGGAAAAAAGCCAGGTCATCTTTCGGGGAATAGTTCGCGGTAAGGTTTGCCGACGGCACATTGCCCTGATACACATCCCGGGTAAAATTGATGTTTGAAGCAAGCGAGACCTTTTTCGAGATATTCCTATTGACCGATGCCGAGGATGTAAAGCGGCTGAATTCCTTGTTCCGTTGTTTGGCCATTATATACTCATAGAGATAGTAAGC
>WOYT01000003.1:0-1097 GCA_011620695.1 Proteiniphilum sp. | reverse complement strand
GCCTTCTCATACGGATTCTTTTGATAGATATAGGTCAGTTTGGTTCCTTTATGAATATTGTTGGCGCCCAACGCTCCCTGCGCGTAAAAAGAGTAATAATCGGCAAACCAGGGTTCGGAACCGACTAAGTTGAAGTTTTGATCGACCGCCCCGAAAGTGAGTGTTTTACTTTTCTTCTCATCCGAGAAGCTCGCTTTCACGCCCCGGCCAAACAGCGGCAGTTCGGTCTGTTCACTCACGTTGCCTACGGTAAACTCGTTCTCATACAGCTTGTACATCAGCGAGGTGTTGGTCACCAAAGGTGTACGCTGGGAGTTGTATTTGTATATATTCCCCTTCAGGTGGAGATAACCGGCAGGCAGGTTCAGGTAGCCCCCTCCCTGCAGTTGCAGCATATTTGACGAAGCGTTGTACTGCCGGTAACTGAGCGTAAGGGAGTTGTCGTCCGATCCCTGTCCCGGGATCAGGCCTCGGGCACGATTGATATCGACATATCTTCTGTTGGTAAAAACATGCTGCACGGTAACAGTCTTGTTGCCGAAGATCATCTTCTCCTTCCCCTTCATGGCGGTGACCCGTACGGTAAACTGTCCCGCCGAGAGGAGGTTGCCGCTGGGAATAAAACTGTAGGCAAACCGTTTCTGCTCCATCGGCGCTACCGTCTCTTTCAGTTCGGTGAAAGGTGATTCCCCGCGCAAATTAGGGACATTGAACACTACCGTCACCTCTTCATACGTATTGCCGCTGTTATGCACCGTTACCTGTATGCGCACCGAATCCTCCGGGTTGATCACCATCACCGGCGTATCGTCGGCCAGGAGGTATATCTGTTCCCGCTTTTCAATATCGATATAGACTTCCCGGCTCAACACTCTTTCCTTTTTTTCATTGTAAACGCCATACCGGACGGTTTTCCGTCCAGCCCCCACGTTCGCCCCTACAACCAACTTATAAGCGAGAAAGCTGCTGTCGCCCGGGGCGACGGAGATCGCTCGTTCCTCCTGTGAAAGGGAACGGAGCTCCGAGAGAGGGTCGAGCAGGACAGTTCCGTTGAAGGGCTGTTCCGACTGGTTGGTGATCTTCAGGATGTGGCTTAC
>WOYT01000005.1 GCA_011620695.1 Proteiniphilum sp. | reverse complement strand
ATCAGCAGGTAATAATTCTTCTTCCCGCGTTGGGCCAGGATATATTTATCGCCTATCAGATGCGAGAGGCCGATGGTTTCATCGAACAGCTCCAGCTTCTCTTTGTTGATCATCACACCGCCGGCCTGCACCGTCTTGCGCATCTCACTCCTGGAGGGAAAGACAGCCGCGTCGTCGGTAAGCAGGTCCACAGCCTTGATGCCCGCGGAAAGCTTCTCTCTTGAAACAACAAATTGCGGCACCCCTTCAAATACCTGCAGGAAGGTGGTCTCATCGATCGAGCGTAACATCTCGGAAGTTGATTGGCCAAAGAGGATCTGTGAGGCGTTGACCGCCATCTCGTAGTCCCCGCGCGAGTGTACCATCACGGTGACCTCTTCGGCCAGCCGTTTCTGAAGCGGACGCAAATGGGGTGCCGACTGCTGTTCGGCAACGAGTGCCGCTATCTCTTCTTGGGAGAGTGAGGTGAATATCCTGATGTATTTCTGGGCATCGGCATCACTCACGTTGAGCCAGAACTGGTAAAACTGATAGGGAGAGGTATATCGCGAATCAAGCCATACGTTGCCACTCTCGGTCTTGCCGAACTTACCCCCGTCGGCTTTCGTGATAAGGGGACATACGAGTGCATAGGCTTCACCCCCCTCCACGCGACGGATCAGCTCCGTGCCGGTGGTGATATTGCCCCACTGGTCCGATCCGCCCACCTGCAGACGAACGCCCATTTCGCGGTAGAGATGCAGGAAATCGTAGCCCTGCAGCAGCTGATAGGAGAACTCGGTGAACGACATCCCTTCGCTCGATTCCCCGCTCAGTCGTTTCTTCACGGAGTCTTTGGCCATCATATAGTTCACGGTGATGTGCTTGCCGATATCGCGAATGAAGGAGAGAAATGAGTAATCCTTCATCCAGTCGTAGTTGTTCACCAGGATAGCCTTATTGGGAATGTCACTTTCAAAATCGAGAAACCGGGCCAGCTGCTTTTTGATGGCCTCCTGGTTGTGACGCAGCGTCTCCTCATCGAGCAGATTGCGCTCGGCCGACTTCATGGAGGGATCACCGATCATGCCGGTGGCACCGCCCACCAACGCCACCGGTGTGTGACCGGAGCGCTGCAGGTGCTTCAGCATCATCACCCCCACCAGGTGGCCGATATGGAGGGAGTCGGCTGTGGGATCTATTCCCAGGTATCCTGCCGTCTGCTCTTTCATCAACAGCTCTTCCGTGCCGGGCATCACATCATGAACCATGCCCCGCCAGCGGAGCTCTTCCACAAAATTCATCATTTTGAAAACGTTTCTTGTTCGATTTGTAAAAAGTATGCAAAGGTAATAAAAATCATCGGGATGGGGCAGCTGGACAAGGGATTTACTTTTTCCCGCCCAGCATCAGAAAGAGTGCCAGGACATTCATAATCTCCAGGCGCCCCAGCAGCATGTTGGCAGAGAGAATGTATTTTGCTGCATCGGGTAACATTCTGTAATTGCTGAACGAACTAACCTCACCGAAACCGGGGCCTACATTTCCAATGGTGGCGATAGATGCCGAGAACGAGGACATACCGTCAACTCCCGTTGCGGTAAGCAGCAACGCGGTGACTGAAAAAGTGAGGATGTAGAGGATGATAAAAACCATAATCTGCAGCTCCAGCTCATGGTTAATTACGTTTTTATCCATTTTGACAACATAGATACCGTCCGGATGCAGAATGAGCTTCAGCTGTTTGGTGACCGATGCAAAAAAGAGATAAATGCGATCGAATTTCATTCCTCCTGCAGTTGATCCTACCATTCCGCACTGTATGGTGAAATAAATGAGTAAGAGGATGGAAAAAATGGGCCAGTTTCCGGTATCTACCGTGGCATAGCCGGTGGTGCTGCCCAGTGATATTACCTGAAAAGCGGCATACCTGAGCGATTCCCAAATCCCATATAGATTTTCTCTTGTGAGTTGAAACGTGATTAAAATGATGCCGATGAGCATCACCAGCAAATACATGCGGATAGGGTGCGAGGAGAATATATTATTTTTTTTTCTTGTGATTGTCGCATAAATTATGCCGAAATGGATGCTGCTGATAAGCATGAAGAACATGATACCCACCTCTATCCATACATTGTCGTAAGCTGCAATGCTTAAATTTTTGGTAGAAAATCCCGAGGTGGCGACGGTGGTGAACGAATGACAAACAGCATCGAAAAGACTCATCCCCAGCAACGTCAACATGGTTGTTTCTGCAATGATCAAACTGAAATATACGGTAGCGATGATCCTTATAATCTGTTTGGATCTGGTGAAGAAACTCATTTTTGACAGGTCGGACACCTCTGAGCGGTAGAAACTCGACATGGCCCCCTTTTTTTCAGGAAGCACCAGCAATACAAACAAAACAATACCCACTCCGCCAATGAATGCGGTGGATGAACGCCAGAAGAGCAACCCTTTTGGTAAAGCTTCAATGTCATTCAAGATACTAGATCCGGTGGTGGTATAACCTGATACGCTTTCGAAAAGCGCATTGGCTACCGTATTGAATTCACCTCCAAAAAGGTAGTAGGGAAGCATGCCAATCACACAGGTGATGATCCAGCCAAAAACACTGATCGTCAATCCTTCGTGAAAACTGATTTCTCTGTATTTTCTGATAAAAAATTGTGGCGTGACGCCCAGAACGGTACAGGAAACAGCACTAATCAATAAGGCATTGAGTGCGTTTTCTTTGTTTACAAATGATATGGCTGCCGAGATAAAGAGGAACAGCGAATTAAACAATAAGATGTAACCTAAATATTTTACAACAGCTTTTGTCCGGATCATATAAGAGGTAGTTATTCGTCGTCTTGAATATCTCTAAAAATGGGCCGCACCGGACCCACTTTTTTCGTTCATGTTGTCAATTATTTTACGATTGACATAAATTCCTGATTCGTACGATATTTCGCAAATTCCAGATCGTTGAGTGCCCTCGTGGCGAAAGATCGGTCACGGTCGATAGCAGTGCGGAGGTTTGCTGCCACATCGTTGAAATTGTTTGTTCTGGAGGCGATGATAGCGAGCAGATAAGCGGTGGTGGCATCCGGGTTTTCAACAGCTTCCAGTGTCTGTTTGGCTTTGTTGTAATCTCTTACCAACAGCTGTGCCAGGCCGGCATTGTTTGTCTTGTTGTTTCCGTAAGCATCCACGGCCTGATTATAGTTACCCTGCAACAAACTGAGCAGTCCCATGGCTTCATCAAGACCGGCAGCACCGGCAGATTTTCCCAACAGCTCATTGGCTGTTTCCAGATCGTTGTCCATGATGGCCAGCAATGCTTTGTTCATGTTTACCTCGGGAGCCGATGGGTTCACCTGCGCTGCCCGGTTAAAAGCCTGTTTAGCCTTTGCATAGTCACCCTGTTTAAAGAACATGGTTCCGATGTTGTTCCATCCCCGGTAGTCGCTCGAGAAGTTGGCAGTGACATACTGGTAGATGCGTTCTTTCACCTTTTCATCATCGGTCAGGGAAGAGGCATAAAGCAGTTCCTCCACTGTCAGCTCCCTGGGGTTGTTGTTCCAGGTGGTCATGATCTCCTCATCCGATTTGCCAACGATCTCGATGTTGGCAATGATGCGGGAACGACGCAGCTGCGGCAGGATGGTTGTGGCCAGCTCATCAAACACGTAGGAGATGTTCCTGATCTCCCGCTCACGGGTCTCTGAATCGGGGTACATCTCCAGCACACGCAGGATCAGCTCCTTGTCCTGCAGATCGGAAGCCATTACCAGTTGACGGAATCCTTCCCAGTCCTCCGCGGTGTAGCGGGCATATACATCGGTATGGATGTTACGCTTGCTCAATTCATCTTCCAGATAACCGGAAGTGTTCTTTTCACGCTGAGCGGCAAGCTGCTCGTTGAGTGAAAGGCTCCCGTCGGGAGATGCATAGGCCGACACTTCCACGTTCACGTTTTGTTTCGGGTCGTTGAATGCCTGTTCTACACGGCGCTTCCACGCAGTCAAATCCTGTTTGTTCAATTCGCTGTCACGCAGCTTTGCCTGCTGGATCACAAACATGATATTGGCTTCCTGTGCCTCCTTGATGATGCGTTGGAATCCGTCGGGTGCAACGGAGGGCGTGGTGGTACGCACATCGGCCAGTGCCGAGGTGGCGATCACCCCGTCCGCCACTTTCAGGTCGGGCAGGATGGATGGTTTGTTTTTGATTCTCCCGTCGAAACGGAGGTAGAGTTCCGAGCTTAGCATCTCAGGCTTGTAGGGGAAAGTGGAGTTGATGGTGAAATTGCCGCCACGACGGTTAGAGATGGTGCTCCTGTTACCGGAGATGTTCTCTCCCTGGAAGCTGTAGGGAGTGCCGGTCAGCTCACCGTTACCATACTTCAGGACTGGGGTGATGGTAACGATACCGTTCTTGTGAAACCATTTCTCCGGGAAGGTTCCGTTGATGGTGACAGGCACCTGGTTTCCCACCGTTTCCAGGGGTGAGGGTGTCACATTGAAATTGCTTTGTGAAAGCGGCGTAAGCTTGCTGCTGCACGAGGTAGTGAATAATACGGCCGTTACTGCAAACAATAGCGATAAAAGATGAGATTTCCTGTTCATTTGGATAAAGTTTATTATTAATTAAATCGATCTATTTCTCATTTTTTTATTGCAGACAAATATACCCAATTCTCACCAATTAAAGAAGAGCTGTGTACCCTATTAATGTTAATTTCTACGATATGGGGCGTGGTTGGTCATCCGGATTCGAATCTTTCTTTTTTTTTCGGTACATCATTGCTTAAACCCGAGCTGACGCAGTTCATTTGCTACGGAAGGAGATGCATGGATAACCCTGTAAGCGGGATATTCTCTTCTCAGCGGATAGTTGGAACGAAACCAATGGAACTTCTCGGGAGATGATTTGAGTGCAACCGTCTCCGTCACGGGATCATAGGTGTGCCAGACGGCGTGTGCCAGTTGTGTTTCGGGCTGCACTTTACGCAGATCGATGACCGGCAGTCGGGGTGGCGGTATTTCACTGAATTTTGGGATGACGCCTAATCCGAAGAAATCGATCAGGTTCTCAAGGCTCATTTTTGTGGCCGTCCATTTCCCGTCGGCACTGTACCCCGCGACATGGGGGGTGGCAATATCGGCCAGAGCAAGCAATTCCTTGTCAATGTCAGGCTCATTCTCCCAGCAATCGATAACCACCCCGGAGATGCGACCTGCACGGAGTGCCTTTTTCAATGCCTGGTTGTCGGTAATTGCACCGCGGGCTGCATTCATGATAAAGGGCTTTCTGGCGAGGGCATGCAAAAATGATTCATCTGCCAGATGCCAGGTCGCATGCCTGCCGGTTTTCGTCAGGGGTGTATGAAAGGTGATCATGTCGGATTCACGTCTGATGGTTTCGATATCCACAAAATGACCGTCCTCATTTCCTTCCTTTTCCGCTCTGGGAGGGTCGTTCATCAGTACCTTCATTCCCAGTTTCCTGCAGGCTGCCGCCACCTTGCTTCCCACGTTACCCACGCCAACGATTCCAATGGTTTTGTCTTTCAGTTTAAATTGATGTTTTTCGGCCAGACAGAGTAACGAGGCCGTAACATACTGTTCCACAGAATTGGCATTGCAGCCCGGTGCTGTCCGCCAGGCTATTCCGTGCGTATCACAATATACCGTATCGATGTGATCATAGCCGATGGTGGCGGAGCAGATCAGTTTCACACTGCTGCCGGAAAGAATCTCCTCCCCGAAGTGGGTTACTGTACGCACGATCAGTGCATCCTTGTCGCGGATCGCCTCGCGGGTGAATTGGTTGCCCGGCAGGTATGCCACCTCCCCAATCTGTTCCGCTACTCCTTTCAGATAGGGGATATGGGCATCGGCCAGAATCTTGGGTCTGCTCATGAATTGATCTGTTGCAAGTGTTGGTGCATTGCCTTGGCAGCACGCCGCCCATCGCCCATGGCGAGGATCACCGTGGCGCCGCCACGCACGATATCGCCACCGGCATAGATCATCTCATCGGCGGTCTGCATCGTCTCCTGGTTGACCACGATGGTACCCCACCTGGTAACCTCCAGACCATTGAAGCTCTGTGGAATGAGTGGGTTGGGGGAGACACCCACGCTCACAATCACTTCATCCACCTCCATCCAGACAGTATCACCCTCAATGGGTACGGGACGACGGCGCCCCGACTGGTCGGGAGCCCCCAGCTCCATCCGCTGAAGCTCCATCCGCTGCACCCGTCCCCGCTCATCACCTTCATAGCGAAGCGGATTGTGAAGCGTGTAAAATTCGATCCCCTCCTCCTTGGCGTGCTTGATCTCCTCGATACGTGCCGGCATCTCCTCCTCTGAGCGGCGGTAGATGATCATCGCTCTCTCTGCACCCAGGCGCCGTGCGGTACGCACCGCATCCATGGCTGTGTTGCCACCACCAATCACTGCTACTTTCTTGCCCATATGTACCGGGGTGTCACTCTCCGGGTCGGCAGCCTGCATCAGGTTGACACGGGTGAGATATTCGTTGCAGGACATGATGCCATTCAGGTTCTCACCCGGTATGTTCATGAAGTTGGGCAGGCCGGCACCGCTTCCCACAAAAATTGCCCGGTAACCCTCTGCTTTTAGGTCCTCCTGTGAGATGGTTTTACCGATGATGCAGTTGGTCTCGAACTTGACACCCATCTTCCGCAGACCATCAATCTCGGTATCCACAATGTCGTTGGGAAGACGAAACTCGGGGATGCCGTAACGAAGAACCCCTCCCAATTCGTGGAGTGCCTCAAACACGGTCACATCATAGCCGAACTTCACCATGTCACCGGCAAAAGCCAGTCCCGCGGGACCGGAGCCCACCACCGCGATCCTGATGCCGTTGGAGGGCGCTGTAGCCGGCACCGAGAGCTCTCCGCTCATCCGTTCATAGTCGGCCGCGAACCGCTCCAGGTGACCTATTGCCACCGGTTCTTTCTTCATCTTCAGGGTATAGAAGCACTGGCTCTCGCACTGTCGTTCCTGCGGACAGACGCGCCCGCAGACAGCTGGCAGGGCACTGGTTTCTTTCAGCGTACGAGCCGCCTCCAGAATCTCACCCCGTTCAATGTTCTTGATGAATTTGGGAATATTGATCTCCACAGGACAGCCTGTGATGCAGGTAGGATCCACGCAATCGAGACAACGATGGGATTCGTTCACCGCCATTGCTTCCGTCAGACCCAGGTTTACCTCATCGTAGGTATGGCTGCGAACCTCCGGATCCACCTCCGGCATCTTTACCCGGGGGATGGCCGTACGATCTTTGTTCTTCATCGATTTACGCAGGATTTCGCGCCACTCCTGTGCTCTTTCTGCCTTTAAATGCTCGCTCATATTTTT
>WOYT01000062.1 GCA_011620695.1 Proteiniphilum sp. | reverse complement strand
AATCACTTCAACTCTATTCACCTTATTAACTATGTTAACCATGAACGAGGCTTGTTATTCCAGCGCCTTGATTGAGTCGCGGATGATTGCGATGGCTTCCCTGAGCTCTTCTTCCGTGATCACCAGTGGCGGTGCGAAGCGAATGATATGACCGTGTGTTGGTTTGGCCAGTAGTCCGTTTTCAGCCATCTTCAGGCAGAGGTCCCACGCCTCTTTTCCTTCATGTGGCTCGATTACGATTGCGTTGAGCAACCCTTTGCCCCTTATCTGACGAATGAGTGGGCTATTGATCCGGCTCATTTCTTCACGAAAGATCTTACCCAGCTCCTCGGCACGTTCGGCCAGTCTCTCCTCTTTCACTACCTCCAGCGCTGCGGTTGCCACCCTACAGGCCAGGGGAAAACCACCAAAGGTGGAGCCGTGCTCCCCCGGGCGGATGGTGAGCATCACCTCATCATCGGCCAGCACCGCTGAGACGGGCAGTACCCCTCCCGAGATGGCCTTACCCAGGATCACGATATCAGGACGCACCCCTTCATGATCACAGCAGAGCAGCCTGCCGGTGCGGGCGATGCCGGTCTGTACCTCGTCGGCGATGAAGAGCACGTTGTGCTGCTTGCACAGGTCGTAGCAGGCTTTCAGATATCCTTCGTCCGGTACGTAAACACCTGCTTCCCCTTGTATCGGTTCCACCAGAAAGGCAGCAACCCTGTCGCCCTTCTCTTTCAGCACTGTTTCAAGTGCTGATGCGTCGTTGTAGGGGATCACCTCGATGCCGGGGGTGTAGGGACCATAGTCGGCACGTGCGTCGGGATCGGTAGAGATGGAGACGATGGTGATGGTGCGTCCGTGGAAGTTGCCTTCACAGCCAATGATCAGGGCTTTGTTTTCCGGGATGCCTTTCTTCAGGTAGCCCCACTTGCGGGCCAGCTTGAGAGCTGTCTCCACCGCCTCCGCACCGGAGTTCATCGGGAGCACCTTGTCATACCCGAAATAGTCATGAATATATTTTTCATAGGGTCCCAGTGCATCGTTGTAAAATGCACGTGAGGTGAGACAGAGTTGACCCGCCTGTTCGATAAGTGCCGCCACAATTTTCGGATGGCAGTGTCCCTGGTTGACGGCGGAGTAAGCGGAGAGGAAATCAAAATACTTTCTTCCATCCACATCCCAGAGGTAGCATCCTTCACCACGCGACAGCACCACTGGTAGCGGATGGTAGTTATGTGCTCCATATTTCTCTTCCAGGTCGATAAATTTCTGTGCGTTTGCGGTTACTTGCATGACTGTTGTGGTTTTTTATGGTTGTTCTCAATCTTTCAAAGGGTGCAACACCAGGTTACGGAACTGGATTGCCTTCCCCTCGCTCTGAAGACCAATGTGACCTTCCTTCACCTCGCTGGTGGCACTGTTCTGCAACAGGTCATTCACCCGGACGCTGATCGCTCCATCGTTAACTGTGATGCTGACCTTGTTCCAATCACCTACTGGCTGCTCGCTTGAAGGCTCTTTTTTCGGGATCACCGGGAAGGCGGGTCGTTCCGTTACCCCTTCAGGTAGCGAGTATTCTTTCAGATCGGCACCATTCAGCAGCACCAGATCGCCTGCCCTGCCTGCCATCAGCTGGCACTCAATCCCCTTTGGAAAAGGATTCGCCGCTTCTTCGATCAGAAAGAAGATGCCGCTGTTGCTCTCTTCGCCGGCCCATCGATACTCCAGTTCCAGGGTGTAGTTGCGGTATTTCTCCCGGGTGTACATGTAGCCGAGGGGCTCTCCTTTCACGGTGATGATTCCATCTGACACGCTGAAGACCTCTTCGGCCGGTACCGCGTTCTCCTCAACGATGAATTGCCAGTTGGAGAGGTCTTCACCATTGAAGATGGATGTGGACTGTTGCGCACAGCCGGTTATCAAAAGTAAGGCGGGTAGGATTGCTGACAGGATGATTTTTTTCATATTGACTACTGAATTATCTGATTGTTTCCTTTCCCACAAATATAGACTTTTTCCTCGTATAGAGAAATAATTACCGTTGAAAATTCCGACAGAATATTGTCGGCGCTTCACCACAGACGAAACCGCTTCCTAAAAAAGCAAAAAAGATTGTGAGATAGAGCGGAAATCGATACATTTGCTCCATTTAAAGACCCTGGACAGAAAAGACAGCAGGCAATGCACAAGGCACACTTTCTCTGGGTAGATGATGAGATTGATCTCATGAAACCATACATCCTTTTTCTTGAAGAAAAGGGATACAGAACAGATTGTGCCACCAATGGGAATGATGCCCTCAGGCTGTGTCGCGAACATCATTACGATATTCTCTTTCTGGATGAACAGATGCCGGGAATGTCCGGACTCGAGCTGCTTACACGGCTAAGTGCCTCACAACCGGATCTGCCGATGGTAATGGTCACCCGCAGTGAGGATGAGGGGATCATGGAGCAGGCTATCGGTAACAGGATCACTGATTACCTCATCAAACCGGTCAACCCGAAGCAGGTCCTCCTCACCGTGAGAAAGATACTGGATCAGAAAGAGTTGGTCAGCGGCAGAGCCACCCATAGTTATCGCGAAGCCTTTGCCCGCATTACGGATGAGATGGATCGCTGTGTGTCGGCCAGCGACTGGATGGCATTGTACCGGCAGTTGGTTTACTGGGAGCTGGAGCTGGATCAGGCCGCGCATCCGCTCAGGGAGCTGTTGGAGGTACAGAAGAGAGAGGCCAACAACGCCTTTGGGCGTTTCATCCGACGCAATTATGAACAATGGATGATTGCTCCTGCTGAGCGACCGTTGATCAGTCCCGAGCTCTTTGAGAAAGTGCTCTTGCCATTGCTCAGCAGTGAGGGGCAGCTCTTCTTCATCGTGATCGACAACTTCCGACTGGACCAGTGGCTGACAGTCAAAGAGATTGTCAACAGCTATTATACCTCACACGATGAACTCTATTGCAGCATTCTTCCTACCGCGACCCCCTATGCCCGCAACGCCATCTTCTCCGGGCTGATGCCCCGGAGGATTGCGGAGCTTTATCCCGACCTATGGGTCGATGAGGGAGATGAGAGAGGAATGAACCTGCAGGAAGAGGAGCTGATACGTCGCCAGCTGCAGCGGCTGGGCATCCGTAAGAGCTTTTCCTACCATAAGATCAGCAGTAACAGAGAGGGAGAACGACTGATGGCGCGCCTCCCGGAGTTACAGAAGAATGAGTTGAATATCGTTGTTTTTAACTTCATTGATATGTTGTCGCACGCCGGCACCGAGTCGAAGATGATCCGTGAGCTGATGACTGATGATTCTGCCTATCGCTCACTGACCCGCTCCTGGTTTATGCATTCACCGCTCCGCTCGATTCTGGAGGCGATAGCAGCCGATGGCGTCAAGGTGGTGCTTACCACCGATCATGGGGCTATAAGGGTGAAAAATGGCGTGAAGGTAGCAGGTGAACGCGATACCAGCGTGAGCCTCCGCTACAAGCTGGGTCGCAATCTGGGATATGATCCTGCGAAACTGTTTGACATCCTGCATCCCGAGAACTGCGGACTTCCGGCACCTCACATCAGCACGCGTTACATCTTCGCACTGAACAATGACCTGCTGGCCTATCCGAATCATTACAACCATTGGCTTTCTCATTTTGAGAACAGTTATCAGCATGGAGGTGTTTCAATGGAGGAGATGCTGGTTCCCCTGATCACACTTACACCAAAATAAAGTATGAAGATAGTCATCAATGATGTCACGCAGATTCGCGCTGCCGCCCGCACATTCCTCCGGGAAACGGAGGGACACAGGGTGTTTGCTTTTTATGGGGCGATGGGTGCTGGTAAGACCACCTTTATCAAGGCGCTCTGCGAAGAGCTGGGCGTCAGAGAGACGGTGGCCAGTCCCACCTTTGCCATCATCAATGAATACAGGGACAGCGAGGGAGAGTCGATCTATCACTTCGATTTCTATCGCATCAACAAGCTGGAGGAGGCATTCGATTTCGGATATGAGGATTACTTCTACAGTGGATGCCGCTGTTTCATTGAGTGGCCGGAACTGGTGGAGGAGGTACTGCCAGAGGGGACCTTGCGCATCTCCATTCGTGAGACCACCGATGGAGCACGTGTGGTGGAACCAGTTGACTAAAAAGAGGGTGATCGATTAAACGAAGCGCCATCAAATCACTCTTATTGATAGGCTTCTTCCCGGGACATTGCCAGTGGAAGAGCGTGATACATAAAATCGTAAGCAGAAATATGAAAAAGACAATTATAGCGGCACTAATTGCACTCTCAGCCTTGTCGGCGACGGCACAGGTGAATACCGACCGGGTGATGATGATCGGTAAGAATGCACTCTATTTTGAGGATTACGTCCTTGCCATCCAGTATTTCAACCAGGTGATCACTGCCAAGCCCTATCTCGCCGAGCCCTATTATTACAGAGCGATGGCGAAATTCATGCTTGATGATTTCAAAGGTGCTGAGGAGGATGCCTCGGAGTGCCTGTTGCGAAATCCCTATTACATTGCTGCTTATCAGCTGCGGGGTGCCGCCCGCCAGAACCAGGAGAAATATGAGCTGGCTGCCGCCGATTACCAGCGAAGCCTGGAGTTCTTTCCGGAGGATAGAATCACGCTGGTCAACATGGGAATTGTGAACGTGGAGTTGGAACAGTATGAAGTGGCGGAGAAATTTTTCGAAGTACTGTTGCAGCGTTTTCCCGATTATACACCAGGCTACCTCACCCGTGCACAGATGTACCTCGAACAGGGAGATACCATCAGGGCTATGGCCGACCTGGATAAAGCCATTGAGATTGACCCCTACACAGCCCAGTCGTTCTCAGCGCGGGGACTGCTTTACTTACAGCAGAAAGAATATAACAAGGCGCTGGCCGATCTGGATGAGGCCATCCGCCTCGATCCCTATTTCACCGGCAACTACATCAACCGGGGATTGGTGAAATATCACCTGAATGACCTGCGTGGGGCGATGGCCGACTACGACAGGGTGATAGAGATGGAAGAAAACAACCTCATCGCCCGCTTCAACCGAGGCCTGCTGCGTGCCCAGGTGGGCGACAACAACCGCGCCATCAGTGATTTCGATAAGGTGCTGGAACTTGATCCCAACAACTCCATCGCCTATCTCAACCGTGCCATACTGAAGAATGAGATCGGTGACAAGATAGGGGCACTCAATGACCTGAATCTGGTGCTTGAGGCTCATCCCGATTTCTTTAATGGTTATTACATGCGCTCACAGCTCAAGAGAGAGCTAAACGACCTGCAAGGTGCGGAGAAAGATTATCTTCTGGCGCGTGCCGAGGAGGCCAAAGCCCAGAGGATTGCCTCCTCAGATTCCAAACCTGTCGATAAACCGGCTGGTGAAGAGGGTACAAAGGGCACGCGTGATGAGACCGATAACAACATCGAGAAGTTCAATCTGCTGGTGGTGGCGCATGAAGATGATTCACAGAAGTCTAAGTATCAGCGGCAAAGCAGGGGTAAGGTGCAGAACATCCAGGCTCCGGTGGAGCTGGAACCGATATTTGTGCTGACCTACTATGAACGAGCAGTTGAGGTACCTCGGCCGGTGTACTATTCTCCCGTCCTGGATCAGGCCAATAGCCAGCTTGGGTTGAACTGGATCCTGAAAGTGACCAATCTTGAGGCACCGCTGAACGAACTGCAGGTGCAGACCCATTTCCGCTCTATTGATAACTACTCACGTCGGCTGGAAGAGGAGCCCCGTAACGAAGCGCTTTTCTTTGGCAGGGGGATGGACTTTATGCTGGTGCAGGACTACGAGAATGCCTTGAGAGATATGACCCGTGCCCTGGAGATCAAACCTGATATGTTGCTGGCACGATTTGCACGGGCAGTGATTCGAGCCAAGCAGATGGAATATGACCGCCTGCAGGGTGAGCCGATGATGATGGATCGTGGCAGTGATGTGGAGCTACCCATCAAGGAGGAGCTGCCTGGCAAGATCCGGTTGCCGGAGATCTCCACGCGTTCCATCGACTACGATGAGATTCTGAGAGAGTATGAGACGATCATCCGTCTCAACCCTGAATTCATCTATGCCTGGTACAACCGGGCCGAGATCTTCACGCTTGAAAAAGATTACCGGGCTGCGATCGCTGATTACACCAAGGCGATCGAGCTGGAACCACAGTTTGCGGAAGCCTATTTCAACAGAGGAATCTCTCGTCTCTCCATCGGGGAGATCGAAGCCGGCCTTGATGACCTGCGAAAGGCAGGGGAGCTGGGGATCATACAGTCCTACAGCATCATCAAGCGAATGCAGTAAGCAGGATGTGAATTTGCACAATACAGCTGTTAGAAAAACAATGCAGGATCAACATTCATTGGCAATCATACCGATTCTTTTTTTCAAAAAACTCCCCAATAGTCCTTTCATATATCACAAAATCACTACATTTGCAGTCCAAATGAGAAATTTGATCCATTAAGAATTGTATTGCATGATAAGAATTACATTTCCCGACGGATCCGTCAGGGAATATGAAAAGGGAGTGACCGGCTTCGAGATCGCACAAAGCATCAGTCAACGTCTGGCACAGGAGGTGCTGGCGGTAAGCGTGAATGGGGAGACATGGGACTTAACCCGACCCATCGAAAAGGATGCTGCTGTCAAACTGCTGAAGTGGGAGGATGATGAGGGCAAGCATGCCTACTGGCACTCATCGGCTCACCTGATGGCCGAGGCGCTGCAAGCGCTTTATCCCGGCATTAAGTTCGGGATTGGTCCTGCCATCGAGAATGGATTTTACTACGACGTGGATCCGGGTGAGGGGGTTACCATCAAGGAGGCCGATTTCCCGGCCATCGAGAAGAAGATGATGGAGTTGATCGCTGCCAGGGAGGAGATCGTCCGTGCCAACATCTCCAAGAAAGATGCCATAGCCATGTTCTCCGAAAGAGATGAGCACTACAAGGTAGAGCTTATCAATGAGTTGGAGGATGGTACCATCACCACCTATACCCAGGGAGCGTTCACCGATCTCTGCCGGGGGCCTCACCTGCCCAACACCTCTTACATCAAGGCTGTGAAGATCCTCTCCTCAGCAGGCGCCTACTGGCGCGGCGATGAGAAGCGACCGCAGCTCACCCGCCTCTATGGCATCACTTTCCCAAAGAAGAAGATGCTCGATGAGTACCTGCAGATGCTGGAGGAGGCAAAGAAGCGCGATCACCGCAAGATCGGCAAGGAGTTGCAGCTGTTCGCATTCTCACAGACCGTGGGTGCAGGCCTGCCGCTCTGGCTGCCGAAGGGCACACAGCTGCGCATGCGCCTTGAGGATTTCCTGAAAAAAATACAACGGGCGTTTGATTATGATCAGGTGATAACGCCCCACATCGGGTTAAAACAGTTGTATGTTACCTCAGGACACTATGCCAAATACGGAAAAGATTCGTTTCAACCGATGCATACGCCCGAAGAGGGAGAGGAGT
>WOYT01000028.1 GCA_011620695.1 Proteiniphilum sp. | reverse complement strand
ATATAGCATTTTGTGAAATAGCTTCCTAACCGGTGGTGAAGAAAAAACCGGACGAACAGATGTTCATCCGGCAGCGATTCAGTGAAGCGGCAAATAGAGATCTGCCCGATCACTCACTTCTTCGGCTTCTGCATTTCCTCCGTGATCTGCTTTGCATCCTCCAGCGTGAATTCACCCAGGAACTGCATGATCACGCTCTCGCCATCATTGTCCTCCACGATCATGATCATCTCGCGGATGTTCTCCGGTTTGCCCTTCATGAAGAAGTTGACCCGTTCGCTGTCATCCGACTTGATTCGCATCAGCAGCTCATACTGATCATCCTGTATCCGCTTGTTGGCCAGTGCTATCATCTCCCGTGCCACCGGTTTGTTCTCCGAGGTGAGGATCAGGATCGACGAGAGCTTGTTGATGAAATTGGAAACATCCACGTTGCCAAATTTCATACCCGAATCCCTGGGCATCAACGACATCATGTTCTTCGAGATATAGACCGATGTGACGCCCTCCATATCCGTGAATTTCTCAAACGGGTTCCTCTGCGCGAACAGCCCGGTGGCTGTGAGGGCCAGCGCAAGCAGAATCATCATTTTTTTCATTATACCAATTGTTTAGGGTTTCTTTCTTTTATTTCTGTTTGACAACAGGGTCCTCCCCGCAGGTCACTGTCTGACCCAGCGTTTCACGAAGGATGCCGAATGCTCTATCCACCTGCCGGTCCACCTGTTCCACGGTATGGGTCCCCTTTGAGAAGTTATCTGCAAAAAGCTGCAGCGCCTCCAGGGTTGCTTCTCGAGCCTGCTCCGGGTTCTCGAAAGTATCGACAAGCAGCGGTTCGCTTTCGTGCCTGTTGAAGTAGGACCAGAAGCCGATAGTGGCCAAAACCAGCAGTGAGGCAACCAGTCCGGCAATCTGAAGCCTGAAATCTCTTCGGAAGACCGACCTTATTCCTATCTTCTTCCCGCTCTTTTCCCGCTCTTCCAATGAATCGATCAGTTGACTCATCCGTTGTTCCAGTCCCTCGGGCATCTCTGTAGCGGATACACGGAGCGACTCAAAGAGGTTCTTGTCGGCCTCCCATTGTTCCGGCAGGACGTTCCGGCTGAAAAAGGAGGCGAGCAGCTGCTCCTCCTCAAGGGTTGTATCACCGCGATAGAACTTATCCAGTAATGCTTCAAACTCATTCTCCATATACATACTTCTTCATTTTTTCCTTCAGGGTTTTTCTTCCTCTCGACAGAAGCTGTCGCACATTTATTTCTGTGAGTTGCATCGCCTCAGCTATCTCCGAGAGTGGCTGACCAGCAAAGTGTCTCAGTCGTATCGCCATCTGCTGGTTCTCCGGAAGGGTGGAGAGTAATCGCTCCATGTGACGCAGCTCCTCCATCGCTTCCAGACGATTTAACATTTCACCCTCGTCACCCGGCTCCATCGCCGCAGAGAGTGTTGTCGTCCGGTGCCGGGAGCGCTTTCGGAGACGATCCAGGGAGCTATTGCGAGCTACCGAAACCACATAGGCTTCATCATTCTCCACCGCCGTCAGCATCTCCCGCATCTTCCACAACTTCTCATACACCTCCTGTACGATATCCTGCGCATCCTCTCTGTCGCCCGTAACAGCGAAGGCATAGCGGTAGATCAACCCGCCGTAGCCGAGAAAGCGCCGTTTGAACTCACTTCCCTCCATTACTCGTCTGATCGATATCGGCGGGCCGAAATTTCCCTTTCAGGTGCACCAGGGCAGGATCATCGCCCATGGTCATGATCACCATCTCACGGATCAGCTGATCTTCGATCTTCACAAAAATCCGTGCCTTCTCATCCTGATCATTGGCGTTGAGAAACAGCTCATATCCCTCATCCCGGAAACCCAGCGCAGCACGGCTGAATCGTTCCTTCACCTCTGGTGCGCACTCCTCAAGTGAAAGCACACGGATGCTGGTCACCTTGCCCATCCCCTCTTTTTCCATAAAAGGTTTGGCAAACATCAGCGCCAGACCATTCAGGTTTACCTTCGTGACATGCTCGGCACCGGAAAATTCCCGGTAGAGTTCCTTTAACGTGGTTTGTGCCTGCAAACCCGTTGCAAGCAACGCAAATAGCATCAACGCAATAATCTTACTCTTCATCATAGTAACAATTAAACGGTTTGTATAGGAGAGACGACAAGCGGTAGATTTTGTGACGACAATGAGCCTTTTTCTTCAGGAAAAGGATTCAAAAAAACCCGGTAAACAAGTCAAAGCTTGAACCGGGCTATATGATATGGTAAGGAGCAGTTGCTGGCAAAACCGTTCAGAGGAATACCCAGGTGAGCTACTCCTCCCCCTTAAACCGCTTCCGGATCTGTTGCCTGCGTTTCAACAGAAAGTGAAGGATCAGCGCCAGCAGGAGGGTGATGCCGATAATGGTGAAGTACTCCCCCCAATTGCCGGAGGTGCGGTAACGGGGATATGCAATGACACCCAAGATGAGTGCGTATGCCGCCAGCGCCAGCGGCAGGATGATATGTCTTTCAAGCTTTCTCATGATGATGGGAAGAGATAATTTGAGCGCAGCAGACAACCATGTGCATTATCCTTATTTCAGATTCTCCAGAGTGGTCACCAGGTAATCATATGTACGGGCTACCGTATCGATCTTCACCGCCTCGTCGGGTGAGTGTGCGCCCGTTATGGTGGGACCAAAAGAGACAATATCCAGCTTCTGTGCTGCATTCGACTGAATGATACCGCACTCCAGACCGGCATGAATCACCATCACCCTGGGTCGCTGGTCATACTTCTCCAGGTAGATCCGCTCCATGGTATGCAGCAGTTCACTCTGTGCGTTGGGTTGCCAGCCAGGATAATCACCGTCGAACTCCACCCTGGCACCAGCCAGCAGGAAGAGGCTCTCCACCGATGAGCAGACCCAATCCTTACGGCTCTCAGAAGAGCTGCGGACCAGCAACTTCACCTCGATGCGATCCTCTGATGACTGCACCAGTGCCAGGTTGAGCGAGCTCTCCACCACACCGGGGAAGTCGGCAAGATAGCTGATCACCCCGTTGGGGCACCCCTCCACCGCGTTGATCAGGTCATCCTGTATCTCCTCTGGTATCAGGTTCTTCGGCAGGTCGGTAGGCTCCGCCTTGAAAGAGATCCCCTCCTCGATGCCGGCAAAATCGTTGCGGAAGAGCTCTTCATACTCAGCCACCAGATCCAGCAGGTCATCCGAGAGTTGCTCGGGAATGGTGAGCACCACGAATGACTCGCGGGGGATGGCATTGCGTAGCGATCCCCCCTGAATGGAGGCGATGCGTGCCTCATAGTTGCGGACCACCTCTTTCAGAAAGCGGTTCATCAGCTTGTTGGCATTGGCACGTCCCAGGTGAATCTGTACTCCAGAGTGGCCACCCTTGAGACCGCGCAGGCTCACCTTGAAAGCGATGTCACCCATGTCAATCTCGGTAACAGGCTTGTAACGAAAAGAGACATTCACATTTCTTCCACCTGCACATCCAATGCAGAGCTCGCCCTCCTCTTCCGTATCCAGGTTGAGCATCAGCGTGCCTTCAAGGAACCCTTTCTCCAGTCCGTTGGCACCATCCATACCCACCTCTTCATCTATTGTGAAGAGCGCCTCAATGGGCGGATGTTCAAGTGACTCATCTTCCAGCACCGCCATCATCATGGCGCAACCGATGCCATTGTCGGCACCCAGGGTGGTAGAGCGGGCTTTCACCCACTCACCGTCGATATAGGCCTGAATGGGATCTTTGGTAAAATCATGCGCTACATCGGCATTCTTCTGCGGCACCATATCGAGATGTGATTGGAGGATCACCGTCCTGGCATGCTCGTACCCCTTGGTGGCCGGCTTGCGTATCAGCACGTTGCCCACCTTGTCCTGTCGTGTTTCCAGGTTCAGCGACTTCCCGAACTCCATCACAAAGCGGGTCACCTCTTCCATCTGACCGGTGGGTCGTGGTAAACGTGTGAGTGAATGAAAATGTTTCCATACACTTTGTGGTGTCAACTGTAGCAAATCTGTAGTAGCCATGTTATATTATCTTTTTTTTATTGGTTTTCAGCGTGATTCACCTCTTCAGCGTTTCTCTTCACATGCGGCATGGCGAAGACACCCACCAGCCCGTAGAGGATCTGCCAGACCGATTGGATGGTAAAGACAGCACCTGCAAAAGCGAGTGCCTGATTCTCAGCCACTCCCAGGATCATCAGGGAGGAGATCACCATGAAATGCCAGGGTCCGATGCCACCCTGTACCGGCACCGAGATTCCGATATTGGTCATGGCAAATACAATCAGTCCCGCCAGAGGTCCCAGATCACTTGTGAAATCGAACGCAAAGAAGCAGATGTAAAAATACAAATAAAAACATAACCAGAGAAGAATCGTGTAGATTATTATCCTCTTTTTCTCTTTTATGTCTGAGATGACCTTGAGGTCATAGCGGAGCGTGTTGATAAACCGCTTTATTTTAATCACGAGCCAGGAACGACGGAAGAAAGTGTACATCACGACGACCGCCAGCAGCATCGCCGCGAGGATCAGGTAGGTCCACACGGAAGAAAAGAGGCTGTACACCTTCTCAGCAAACTGGGGGTTGTTGCGGAAGTAGGAGACAAAGAAATCGATGTAGAGTAACACGCTGACCAGTATCACCGTGAGGCCGGCAATGATATCGACCATCTTATCAATTAAAAAGGTCTCCAGCGTTTTGGAGAAGGGAATATGGTCATACCTGCTCACCACGCCGCACCGCCACACATCGCCGGCGCGCGGCAGGACAAAGTTGACGGCATAATTGCCTAAGGTGGCATAGATCACGCTGGCACGGGGAGGGTGATAGCCGAGAGAATGGACAAACAGTTCCCAGCGAAGTCCCCGAAGCACGTTCCCGATCAAGCCGAAGATCAGAGAGAAAGCAATGACCCAGAAGTTGGCAGAGCGGGTGATTGTCCAGAGCTCACCCATATTGGTGTCGCGGTACATGGCCCATATGATAAACAATCCGAGCAGCAGGGAGAGCACTGTCTTCATGAGGCTCTTCAGGGATGCAGCAGTTATCTTCACTCGTATATTTTTTATTCGTTCATTCCAACAAGAGAAAGCAGGGTGCCACTGATTTGCGCAACATGTGCGGGTACCCTCTATCTTGTTTTTTTAGAATGCGTTTGACTGATTTCTGATAATTAAATGTTACCTTTGCGGCGGTAAAGATAAGGAATAATCAGCAGATTGCAATGTTTCAGGTAAGAGCAAAAAAAAACCTAGGCCAGCACTTCCTCAAGGATGAAGCGATTGCACGCCGCATCGCGGAGAGCCTTGATGGCTTCCCCACCCTCCCGGTGCTGGAGGTGGGACCCGGTACCGGCATGCTCACCCGTCACCTGCTGAAACAGGGAAGAGATCTCACCGTGGTAGAGATCGACAGCGAGTCGGTGGCCTACCTGAAAGAGCATTACCCCGTGCTCAACGGCCGGATCCTGGAGCAGGATTTCCTGCGAATGAATCTCCCGGCACTTTACAACGGGAGCTTCTGTCTGATCGGCAATTATCCTTACAACATCTCCTCACAGATTTTCTTCAAGCTGCTCGACAACAGGGAGTCTATACCCTGCTGCACGGGCATGATCCAAAAGGAGGTTGCGGAACGCATGACTGCTTCACCCGGCAGCAGGACCTACGGCATCCTCAGTGTGCTGCTGCAGACATGGTACGACATCGAGTACCTCTTCACGGTGAACGAGCAGGCGTTCATCCCTCCGCCAAAAGTTAAATCGGCAGTTGTGCGGCTCACCCGTAACAAGCGAAAGCAGCTCGGCTGTAATGAGAAATTATTCAAAACGGTAGTGAAGACCAGTTTCAACCAGCGACGCAAGATGCTGCGAAACTCCATTCAGTCACTGCTGTCAGAAGAGAGTCCGCTGCCCGGCGACCCGATGCTCACCAAAAGGCCCGAACAGCTTTCCATTGAGCAGTTCGAACAACTCACCAACCTGCTGGAGCCCTTGATCAGGCAGGCAGAGCCAAAGGCGTTAAAGGACTGATTTATGCACGATTTAAAAGAGAGAGACCATGGCGGAAGTAAAATTATTTTATCACAAGGATGGCATCGTAAGATTGAGCCGCAGCCTTGACTTCCTGAAATCAAACCCCATACAGAACTTTTTGTGGATCGACCTCAACGATGTAGATGAGGAGGTGGAAAATGAACTGGAGGATTTCCTGAAGATCTACATCCAGGAAGAGGAGGAGATGATCGAGATCGAGATGTCATCGCGGTATATCGAGACCAACGACACACTGGTGGTCAACTCCAACTTTCTGCTCTCCAACTTCGAGACCGACCCGGTATCGTTCATCCTCAAGAACAACATCCTGGTGACCGTCCGCGGCGAGGAGCTGAGTTCCTTTCACGAGACAGTGAAGAAGATATCGGCCAACCCGAAGAACTACCCCACCGGGGCACATGTGCTGGTAGCCCTCCTGGAGACACGGGTGGAGTTCGATGCCGACATGATCGAGAACATGACGCAGAAGATCACGCAGCTCAGTAACTCACTCACCCTGCAGGAGGCCGACGAAGAGCTGCTCTCCGAAATCAAAAACCTGCAGGAAAAGACGATGCTCCTCAGGGAGAACATCATTGACAAGCAGCGTACCGTTTCAAGTATGCTCCGCAGCGAGTTTATCCCTGCCGAGCTGCAGTCCAAGCTCACCATCATCATCAAGGACATCAACTCGCTGGTGGAGCACATCAAGTTCAGCTTCGACCGCCTCGATTACCTGCAGGACACTTTCCTGGGTTATGTGAACATTGAACAGAACAAGATCATCAAAATCTTCACCATCGTTTCGGTCATCTTTATGCCACCCACGCTCATCGCGAGCATCTACGGGATGAACTTCTCCTTTATGCCGGAGCTGGACAAGAAGTGGGGCTATCCGGCAGCCATCCTCTTCATGGTGCTCTCCTCGCTGCTGATCCTCTACTATTTCAAGAAGAGGAAGTGGCTCTGACCGGCCGGCAGCTTATTCCAGCATGTAATGCATCGCCGGCACCTTCTCCGGAAAGAGGGAGGCGATCTGTCCGCCGCGTTCAGCGGTGTGATACCCCATGAGCAACTGCGTGAGTTCGGCAATATCCAGCTGCAGGTGTGGCTCAACCAGCCTCAAACCCCTTTGGACAACACCCCCAGAAAGGTTATATAAGCCACTGTTCCGGGGTAACAATTCATCATCCACTTTCAGCGAGCAAACAGCGTCGCCGTGTGCAGATGCATGGAGCTGCAACAGCCGCCCCGCATCGATCACCCGGGCCATACCGATCAGGTTCTTCTTGAGCGGGAAATCGTAGAGGGCTGCCTCCTCCACCATGGCCTGGAAGTCATTGAACGACTTCTGCAGGGTCATGTCGCGCCCGCGAAAGTGGGTGTCGAAGGCACGGAAGGCTGCCTGCAGGTCACCCGGGTGGAGATCGATAAACGTTTTGAGCGATGGCAGCGGCTCATTGCCTGCATCGAAGGTCTGTGCAAAGCCATATCGCGCATAAAAACCGAGCAGCCACTCCTCCTGCGGCACCAGCAGCATCAGCGGTATCTCCCGCTCTCTAGCCACCTCGAAGCTACGCAGCAGCAACTGATGCATAAATCCCTTCCTGCGTGCTTCCGGCAGCGTACATACGCCGGAGAGGTAAAGCACCGGGATCTCGCTGCCATGAAAGGTGAAGCTGTAGGGCAGCATCTGCAGCGATGCCACCGCCCTGCCTTCGTCGAAGTAAACCAGTGTCTGCTCATCACGGTACTTGTGACGGAAGTAAATATCCATGTAATCATCCGGGTCACCGAAACAGGTTTTCCACATCGCCCGCACCGCTTCACGGGTATGTTCATCGGCAAAACGTATCATGATCCGTGTTGTTTGAGTCGTGCATTAAACTTCTCCAGCAGGATATCAGGCTGATAGGAAAGCTTCGCCTTGCGCAGGTTCTCGATACCCATATCCTCTTCCCGATTGATATAGGTATACCCTTCGGCCTCATGCTCAGCGAACTGCTGGTTGATGATCGCATAGGCACCATGGATTGTGGCGAATGCCTTCTCCACATGCACCACGATGGTATCCTCCGTGAGTGGCTCGCCGATGGTGAAGGCGGCGATCCGGTTGTCCACACAGATCAGCCCTCCTCTCAGCTCCAGATATTCAAAGTTATCTAACATCATCGTGGTGGCGTGCACGTCGTAGGTCAACGTGGGATCCTTCTCATCCCGGTTCACCACCATCCATTCGTCCAACATCGCCTTACACTCTTTCACCCACTCCGGATGACCGGTCAGTGACTTGTAGTTCCAGTCGTTCTCCCTCATGAAGCGATTGATATGATTGCGCTTGCTCTGCAGCTTCTTACCCCTCAGGTGAGTCAGTTTCTCGGTGGTATAGATGTAGTCGGAGACTGATCGGTTAAGCCTATAGTCGAACAGGCCCGGCATCGCCGCCTCGATCTCATCTATCATCTCACGGGTGAGACCCCGCATCTGAAAGAGGGTATCGAACTGCCTGTGATCATCCATGATAGCCTGAACTCCCTCCCTGATATCGCCTTCTCCGATGGGCCTGAGATAGGAGTTGCGACCGTTGTTGTCGCGAAAACGGATGAAGAGCCATCCATCCTCCACGGCAAAACGGGTATCAAACCTGGAGCCCCAGCAACAGAGATTGGTGAAACAGAGATCGGATGCCCTGTAGTGCTGTTTACTGAGAAAACTATTGATCAGATCCCTGTCCTGCAGGGCGACGGGTTTAAATGTAAGCATAAATGGGTGGCTTGGCTACAATCGAAATAAGATGAACAATCAGTGATCGGAAAAGTTTATAAAAAAAGGAATGAACCCCTCATTCCTCCCATTCTTGTTGCATCAGCTTAAAATTGTCTGAAACCGACGATCTCGCGGACTTCCCGGATTGTCTTCGAGGCGTTCTCACGAGCCCTCTCCACACCCTCCTGTGTGACACGGCGCAGGTAGGCCTCATCCTTCTCTATCTCCAGCATCCGCTCGCGAATGGGAGCCGTCACACGGATGATGTCGGCGGCCAGTTGTTTCTTCAGTTCACCGTAACGAATCTCGCAGCGGTTCCACTGGTCGTTGAAGTACTCCACCACCTCCGGCGTGGAGACGACCCGCAGCAGGGTGAACAGGTTCTCGATATAGTCTGGTTTCTCTGAATTTGGTTGCGTGGGACCGGCATCTGTAAGTGCTTTCTTCACCTTCTTCTCGATCTCTTTCGGACTGTCGCCCAGGTAGATAGCGTTTCCCTCCGACTTACCCATCTTGCCACTTCCATCCAAACCCGGTATCTTCACCAGCTCTTCGCCAAAGTTGTAAGCAACCGGCTCCCTGAAGTACTCCACCCCGTAGAAGTTGTTAAAGCGACGGGCAAACTTGCGTGTCATCTCCAGGTGTTGCTCCTGATCCTTACCTACCGGCACCTTATGGGCATTGTGGATCAGAATATCGGCTGCCATCAGCGTGGGATAGGTGAGCAGCCCCGCGTTCACGTTCTCCGGCTGCTTACGGGCTTTCTCTTTGAAAGAGGTTGTCTTGGAGAGCTCACCCAGGTAGGCATGCATGTTCAGGTAGAGGTAAAGTTCAGCCGTCTCGTGCAGGTCACTCTGTACATAGATCACCGATTTCTGCGGATCGATGCCGGCTGCAAGGTAATCCACCAGCACATTCTTCACGTTCTCGTGCAGCATCCTGGGGTCCGGATGGGTGGTGAGGGAGTGAATATCTGCAATGAAAAAATAACAACTGTTCTCCTCCTGCATCCTTACGAAGTTGCGCAGGGCACCGTAGTAATTGCCCAGGTGTAACTTACCGGTTGAACGTATCCCGCTTAATACTATATCCATGATCACTTTTTCAATTTTTCTTCAGCCTACAAAGATAGGAAAATATCGCCAAAAGGGAATCGACTTTTCCTTCACGCATTTTTGGCGCTTCTCTCAAACGAAATCCACATGGTTTCTAAAATTATGTAATTAAGGAAATATTTCCACAAACAACTCTCTTTTGAGCGACAAAAGTATTACTTTTGTAAATTCAAATGTTCCCAAAACAAAATTAAGGTAAAATTCATTCCAAAACCTGTTTGCAACAAACAATCAAGCAATAATTTTCAAATCATCAAAATCATTAAAAAAAACAGAACTTTATGAGTTGGTTAATTGATTCATCTATCGGACGGAAATTTGTGCAGAGTATTTCCGGCCTGTTTCTGGTCCTGTTCCTGCTATTCCACATGTCGATGAACCTGGTGCTCATCTTCAGCTACGACGCCTACAACTTCCTCGCCAACGAGGTGCTGGGTGCCAACTGGTGGGCCATCGTCGGAACAGGGGTGATCGCATTGGGCTTCGTGATCCACATCATCTACGCGATCATCCTCACCCTGCAGAACCGCAAGGCGAGGGGCAAGGACCGTTACGCCTACCAGAGCAAGACAGCCACCGCCTGGTCGTCACAGAACATGTTCGTGCTCGGCGTTTTCATCCTCCTGTTCCTGATCCTGCACTTATACCAGATGTGGTACAATATGCAGTTCAGGGAGCTCTTCATGCTTGAGGGTGCCCGCCACGACGGAGCTCAGCTGGTGGAAGAGGTCTTCTCACACCTCTGGGTGGTGATTGTATATGTGATCGCTTTCATTGCTCTCTGGTTCCATCTTACCCATGGCTTCTGGAGCGCACTCCATACCGTTGGATGGGATAACACCATCTGGATAAAACGAATCAAGGTGCTCAGCAACATCGTTGCCACGGTGATCTCCCTCGGATTCATGGTTGTGGCCATCGCTGTTCACCTGGGATACTCCAACCTGTTAGGATAACTTTAGAAACTAAATATTATGAACAAATTAGACGCAAAAATACCCAAAGGGCCTCTCGCCGAGAAATGGAGCAACTACAAGAACCATCAGAAGCTGGTGAACCCCGCCAACAAACGCCGCCTCGACATCATCGTGGTAGGCACCGGGCTGGCCGGAGCATCGGCAGCCGCCTCACTGGGCGAAATGGGATTCAAAGTACACAACTTCTGCATTCAGGACTCACCCCGCCGTGCACACTCCATCGCCGCGCAAGGAGGCATCAACGCAGCCAAGAACTACCCCAACGACGGTGACTCGGTCTATCGCCTCTTCTACGACACCATCAAAGGGGGCGATTACAGATCCCGTGAAGCCAATGTTTACCGCCTGGCGGAGGTCTCCAACAACATCATTGACCAGTGCGTGGCACAAGGCGTACCTTTTGCACGCGAATATGGCGGCCTGCTCGACAACCGCTCCTTCGGGGGGGCACAGGTATCCCGCACCTTCTACGCACGCGGCCAGACCGGCCAGCAGCTGCTGCTGGGCGCCTACTCCGCGCTGAGCCGTGCCATCCACAAGAAACAGGTACAGCTCTACACCCGGTATGAGATGGTGGAGCTGGTGATCATCGAGGGTCGTGCCCGTGGGATCATCGCCCGTAACCTGGTCACCGGCAAGCTGGAACGTTTTGCCGCACACGCGGTGGTGATCGCCACCGGTGGCTACGGTAACACCTTCTTCCTCTCCACGAATGCCATGTCCTCCAACGGGTCGGCAGCATGGCAGTGCTACAAGAAAGGTGCCTACTTCGCCAACCCCTGTATGGCACAGATCCACCCCACCTGCATCCCGGTGCATGGTGAGTACCAGTCGAAGCTGACGCTCATGTCGGAGTCGCTCCGCAACGATGGCCGCATCTGGGTGCCGAAGAAACTGGAGGATGCAAAAGCCATCCGCGAAGGGAAGCTGAAGCCTACAGATATCAAGGAGGAAGACCGCGACTATTACCTGGAGCGCCGCTATCCCGCTTTCGGCAACCTGGTGCCACGCGACGTCGCCTCCCGTGCCGCCAAGGAACGATGTGATGCCGGCTATGGAGTGGGTAACACCGGCCTGGCTGTTTACCTCGACTTTGCCGAGTCCATCGAGCGTCTGGGCAGGGATGTGGTGGAAGCACGCTACGGCAACCTCTTCCAGATGTATGAGAAGATCGTGGATGACAACCCCTACGAAACACCCATGATGATCTACCCTGCCATCCACTACACCATGGGCGGCATCTGGGTGGACTACGAGCTGATGACCACCATCCCCGGCCTGTTTGCCATCGGTGAAGCCAACTTCTCCGACCACGGCGCCAACCGCCTGGGGGCATCGGCATTAATGCAAGGGCTGGCCGACGGCTATTTCATTCTCCCCTACACCATCCAGAACTACCTGGCCGACCAGATCAATGTGCCCCGCTTCAAGACCGACGCACCCGAGTTCGCGCAGGCCGAGAAAGAGATCAACGACCGCCTCGAGCGGCTGATGAACATCAAGGGCAAGCATTCGGTGGATCATATCCACAGGGAGCTGGGCCACATCATGTGGGATTTCGTGGGTATGGGACGCGATGCCGAAGGCTTGAAGAAAGCCATCGAGAAGCTGAAAGAGCTGAAAAAGGAATTCTGGACCAACCTGCGCATCCCCGGCAACAAGGAGACACTCAACGTGGAGCTGGAGAAAGCACTGCGCCTGGCCGACTTCATCGAGATCGGCGAGTTGATGGCACACGATGCCCTCGACCGCGAAGAGTCGTGCGGCGGACACTTCCGCATCGAGCACCAGACCCCCGAGGGTGAAGCACTGCGCCACGACGACCAGTTTGCCTACGTCTCATGCTGGGAGTATCAGGGCGAGGACAAAGATCCCGTGATGCACAAGGAACCGCTCGAGTATGAGTTTGTGGAACGTCAACAGCGCAACTACAAATCTTAAGGGTTGATACAACAAGTGTAAACGAAAAACAACAAACGATCATGGATAAAGATATCAACATAAAAGTAAAAGTGTGGCGCCAGAACGGGCCGAAAGATCAGGGACACTTTGAAACATACTCACTTGAAAAGATCTCGCAGGGAAGCTCTTTCCTGGAGATGCTCGACATCCTCAACGAACAGCTGATCAACGAGGGCAGGGAGCCGGTGGTGTTCGACCATGACTGCCGCGAAGGCATCTGCGGCATGTGCAGCCTCTACATCAATGGTCATCCGCATGGCCCTGACACCGGCATCACCACCTGCCAGCTTCATATGCGCCACTTCAACGATGGCGACACCATCACCGTGGAACCCTGGCGTTCCGCCGGCTTCCCCATCATCAAGGATCTGATGGTGGACCGCTCAGCATTCGATAAGATCATCCAGGCGGGCGGTTACATCTCCGTCAACACCGGCGGTGTGCCCGATGCCAACGCGATCCCCATCCCGCGTGAGGATGCCGAGATGGCGATGGATGCAGCTGCCTGCATCGGCTGTGGTGCCTGCGTGGCAGCCTGCAAGAACGGGTCGGCCATGCTCTTCGTCTCAGCCAAGGTGAGCCAGTTCGCCCTCCTGCCGCAGGGACGGGTGGAAGCAGCCCGCCGTGCCAAATCGATGGTGGCCAGGATGGATGAGCTGGGCTTCGGTAACTGCACCAACACCGGTGCCTGTGAGGTGGAGTGTCCGAAGAACATCTCCATCACCAATATTGCACGTCTCAACCGTGAGTTCCTGAAAGCGAAGTTCAGGGATTAAACCTTCTCACGGCTCACCAGGATAAAGCGTTTTTTCTCCTTTCAGGGAGAACAAACGCTTTTCTTTTCAACCAATTTAAAGTTTATTTAACAACTATGCCATCATCTTTTTTGTTTTACCTTTGTGGCAAGACTATATAATTCAATTAACACCGAAGATGATGAAAACAAGTAAAATGTTTAAAAGAGGCCTTTTTATCCTGATTACGATACTGCTTACCCCGGCACTTTTCGGCCAGATACGCTTCGGCGTGAAAGCAGACGTGGGACTGAACAACCCCACCTTCAGCAGTGAAGCGGTGCAGGTGGAGAATATGACCTCCTACAGCATCGGACCCTCGCTTGAAATGATTCTCCCCTTGGTGGTGGTCGACTTTGGTATCGAGGCATCATTGCTCTATAACGATAACCGGATGACAGTCTCAAATATCACCGACGGTCAGGCAGGAGCATCGAACGAGGTGTCGAACCGCTACCTCTACCTGCCGCTCAACGCCAAGATCAAATTCAGACCGGGCATGTTGCCACTACGGATGTACGCGGTTGCCGGTCCCTATGCTGGCTATCTGATTGCAGGTGACGAGATTGATGTGCAGTCGATGCAGGAAGACATCAAGGCGAAAGCGTTTCAGGCCGGTGCAAACATCGGACTGGGAGTGGAGCTTTTCAAGATGCTTCAGGTGGGTATCAATTATGGTGTACAGCTCACTGACAACTATGCAGTTGAACAACCAGACTGGCAGGATCCGTTGAACGGCAAGTCCGAAACATGGAGCATCACTGCTGCGCTCTATTTTTGACCCATGTATGCAGATGTGATACTGCCCCTTCCCCTGCCCGGGATGTTCACCTATGCGCTACCGGCAGGGGTGGCAAAACGCGCGGAAATAGGACAGCGGGTGGTGGTTCCGTTCGGGAAAAGGAAACATTATACCGGTATCATTGCGCGCATCCATGATCAGCCCAGAGAGGGGTTTACCATCAGAGAGATACATTCGCTCCCTGATGACAAACCAGTTGTCACCCCATCGCAGTTACAGTTGTGGGAGTGGGTTGCCTTTTACTATCTCTCTCCTTTGGGTGAAGTCTGTAAGGCAGCCCTCCCCTCATTCATGAAACCGGAGGATCTTTCCAGCCGGTATGTTCCGAAAATTGAGATTTATTACCGGCTCAACAATGAGATTGAAGCGGCGGAACTCGGCCAACTGCTGGCAAGAGCAAAGAAGCAGGAGGCCCTTCTCACATCCATCCGCGAAGAGCTGAGAACAACAAAACGAGAGAGAATCCGTCGGCAGGAGGTGACCTCACTGCCACAATACAGCCCCTCCACCCTGAAAGGATTGACAGAAAAGGGAATAGTGAAGGTTGAGGCCATACAGACCAGCCGCCTGGAGAAAAGCTTACCACCCATCCGGGAGCCCTACCCGCTGAGTAAAGCTCAACAACAGGCAATGGAGCAGTTACGAGGAATCCTGTCTGAGAAGGAGACCGTCCTGTTGCATGGTGTCACCTCGGGCGGCAAGACTGAGATCTACATCCATCTGATTGAGAGCATCCTTTCGCAGGGAAAACAGACACTTTACCTGCTACCTGAGATCGCCCTGACCACACAGCTCACGCAGCGCCTGAAAGATGTCTTCGGTCACAGGCTGGGTATCTACCACTCCGGCATCGGCGACAACGAGCGTACCGAGATCTGGCAAAAAATGCTCTCTGACAACCCCTATCAGATCATCCTCGGGGCACGATCCTCCCTTTTTCTGCCATTCAGGAAGCTGGGATTGGTCATCGTAGATGAGGAGCATGAGACCAGCTACAAGCAACAGGACCCGGCCCCCCGCTACCATGCACGTGATACCGCTATCATGCTGGCCCACCTCAACGGTGCCAGATGTCTGCTTGGTTCGGCAACCCCCTCTGTTGAGTCCTACTACAACACCCGAACAGGCAAATATGGGCTGGTAACACTCACTGAGCGCTTCAACGGGATGAAGATGCCTCGCATTCAACTGGAAAACACACGGGAGCTCCGCAGGAGGAAAAAAATGAAATCGATCCTCTCCCCCGCCCTGATCAATGAAACGGCAGCAGCACTGGAGAGAAGCGAACAGGTCATCCTCTTCCGCAACAGGAGGGGTTATGCACCGGTGTTGGAGTGCAAAGAGTGTGCATGGACACCCAAATGCAGCCACTGTGATGTGTCGCTCACACTTCACAGGCAGCCGCAACGGCTGGTGTGTCACTACTGCAACAAATCATACCCATTGCCCTCAAGCTGCCCCGTGTGCGGAGCTGAGCGGCTGGAGCCCCATGGGTTGGGTACAGAACAACTGGAGGAGGAGGTGAGAAAAATCTTCCCGACCAGCAACGTGGTACGGATGGATGGCGACACCACACGCGGCAGAAAGGCTTACGAGCGGATCATCCACGCGTTTCAGGATAGAAAAATTGATATTCTGGTAGGTACGCAGATGCTATCCAAAGGTCTGGATTTCGATCATGTAAGGGTTGTAGGCATCATCTCCGCCGATGCCCTGATCAACCATCCCGATTTCCGGTCACACGAGCGTGGATTTCAACTCATGACGCAGGCTGCAGGCCGCTCGGGACGAAAAAATGAACGAGGGATCGTGATCATCCAGACCGCCGATCCGATGCAATCCATCTACCGTCATGTGATTGACAACGACTATGCAGGCTTCTTCAGTGATGAACTGGCAGAGCGAAAACAGTTTGGCTACCCGCCATTCACACGGCTGATACGAATTACCCTGAGACACAGGCAAGAGCACCTCACAGAGGAAGCAGCCACTCACCTGGTGGAACTGCTAAGGGAGAAACTGAAAGAAAGGGTGCTGGGCCCCAGCCGCCCACCAGTGGCGCGGGTGAAGATGCAATACCTGCAGGAGATCCTGTTGAAGCTGGAGACAGGTTACTCCCCTCAGCGCGTGCGACAATTCCTGCTGAAAGCGGAACAATCACTGCACGCGATCCCATCATACAGATATGTGACCCTCAGCTATGATGTCGATCCCTTGTGATCAAACACAAAAAAACCGGCATCACACTGAGGCAACACCGGTTCTTTTCCGTATATCTGCCGGCAATTCACCGGCATGACCTTATTTCATTTCAATCTCTTCCTTCAGATCAATTTCATTTCCGTCTTTGTCATAGAAAACATACTGCAGGAAACCCAGCTTCTGATCCGGGATCACTTTCAATCCTACGTCGTATTTTTTTCTCCATTTGAACTTCAACGAAAACAATCCTTGCTGAACATACGCTGCAACATAAGGGTGTATGTGCAGACTGAATTTCTTCACTTTTAGATTGTTGACCAGATAATCGATCTTTCCCTCCAGCGTGTCGGTAAAAAGTATCGATGATTTGATCTTTCCTTTACCAAAGCAAGTGGGGCACTCTTCGCTTGTGGTAACTTCCATTTCGGGGCGCACACGCTGACGCGTGATCTGCATCAACCCGAACTTACTCAATGGTAAAATGTTGTGTCTGGCTCGGTCGCCGGCCATCAACTCCTGCATCCTGGCAAGCAGCTTGTTGCGATACTCACCCTTGCTCATGTCGATGAAGTCGATCACGATGATGCCGCCCATATCCCGCAGCCGGAGCTGACGGGCTATCTCCTCGGCGGCAGCCATGTTGACCTCAAAGGCACTCTCCTCCTGCCCCAGCTTCGATTTGTTGCGGTTACCGCTGTTCACATCGATCACATGCAGGGCCTCGGTATGCTCAATGATGAGGTAGGCACCGTTCTTGAACGTAACAGTTTTTCCAAAGAGCGACTTGATCTGTTTGGTGACGCCGAAGTTGTCCAGGATGGGCAGTGCACCGGTATATTCCCTGACCACGTTTTTCCGTTCCGGTGCGATGATGCTCACATAATCGGCGATCTGCCGACTCACGTCCCTGTCGTTGACGTGAATCTGTTCGAATGAGGGACTGAAAATATCTCTTAACAGTGCCACGGTACGTCCCGTTTCCTCATAGATGAGGGAGGGAGCCTTGGCTTTCATGATCTTTCCGATATTGTCTTCCCATCGTTTCACCAGCACCTTGAGCTCTGCATCGAGGTCAGCTACCTTCTTCCCTTCGGCGTTCGTTCGGATGATGACGCCGAAGTTCTTAGGTTTGATGCTCTGAATGAGCTGCCGGAGCCGGGCGCGCTCCTCGCGCGATTTGATTTTCTGCGATACCGATACACGATCGATGAATGGAATCAACACCATAAACCGACCCGCGAAAGAGATCTCGGCCGTCAGACGGGGACCTTTGGTTGAGATCGGTTCCTTGGCGATCTGAACCAGTATCTCCTGTCCCACTTTCAGGATGTCCGAGATGGATCCTTCCTTATCGATATCGGGTTTCAGCTTCATCTTCTGAAGCTGCGGAATCTTTTTTTTCTCTTCAACCATCTTCTGGAAGTCCAGAATAGAGTTGAATTCAACCCCTAAATCCAAATAGTGAAGAAAAGCGTCCTTTTTGTGTCCCACGTTCACAAATGCAGCGTTAAGGGCGGGCATCAGTTTTTTTACTTTGCCCAGGTAAATATTCCCAACCGCAAAAGAGCCTTCCAGGCTTTCCTGTTGCAATTCTACCAGCTTCTTGTCTTCGAGAACGGCAATGGTAATCTCTTTGGGTTGAACATCTACCACAAGTTCGCTTGTCACAATTTTTTTTTTTTTAATGTTTACATAATCATTCGGGCTTCTGTCTTCACAACAGAAAGGAGGTTCACGCCTGAACCACTTCCCTGTCAAATACACAAAGAACAAACTTAATTTCCGAGTGGTTTTTTTTAAGTTTGTTCCTGTATAGTGGTGTAAAAAAAATCTTCGGCTTACTTTTTCTTCTTATGCCTGTTTTTTCTGAGTCTTTTTTTACGCTTGTGAACTGACATCTTATGCCTTTTTCTCTTTTTTCCGCTTGGCATCTTCGTATCTCCTTTAAAAATTAATTATTTGGTTTCCTTTACCTGTGCAACAAATGTTTTTGCAGGCTTAAAAGCAGGAATATTGTGCTCGGGGATGATGATGGTGGTGTTCCTGGAGATGTTGCGAGCGGTCTTCTGCGCTCTTTTCTTCACAATAAAGCTGCCGAAGCCTCTCAAATATACATTTTCGTTGTTCGCCAATGAATCTTTCACCACGTCCATAAAAGATTCAACTGTTGCCAATACCGATGCTTTATCCACACCGGTGTTTTTCGCAATTTCATTCACAATGTCTGCCTTGGTCATTTTATTTATATTTTAAAATATTAATAATATAGCTTTTGTAAATAAGTAAAATTTTGGACTGCAAATATATAGCTTTTTTTCCAACGCTGAAAATTATTGCGGCTAATTTTTCTCTTTTTTTGCTCTTTTCCCGGAAATTACACTTTTTCCATTAGTTTTGTATCGCAATGAAACGAGAGAGAATGAGCGTAAAGAAAGTACATCCGATCACCTGCCGCTTAATTGACTGGTACAGTGAGCACAAAAGAGAGCTGCCATGGCGCGAGACCAAAGACGCCTACCGGATCTGGATCTCAGAGGTGATCCTTCAACAGACACGGATCGACCAGGGGAGTGACTATTATCACCGTTTCATCGAGCAGTTCCCCGATGTGACAACCCTTGCTGCGGCAAGTGAGGAGGAGGTATTAAAGGTATGGCAAGGTCTCGGGTACTACAGCCGGGCACGCAATCTGCATCAGGCTGCCCGGCAGATTGTCAGCCTTCACAATGGAGAGATCCCCTCCAGCTATTCCGGATTGATCGCCATGAAAGGTGTGGGAGCATATACCGCGGCAGCAATTGCATCGATCGCATTCGGTCTGCCCCATGCCGTGGTTGACGGGAATGTCTATCGGCTTCTCACGCGGCTCTTTGCAATTGAGACGCCTGTTGACACCCCTGCGGGCAAAAAAGCTACCGCCGACATTGCACAATCTCTCCTACCGGAAGAGGATCCGGGGGGATACAACCAGGCGGTCATGGACTTCGGATCGCTGATCTGTACGCCAACACAACCACGCTGCGGAGATTGTGTGCTGCAGGAATATTGTCAGGCATTTGCAGCCAATGCTGTCTCCGCCTATCCTGTCAAAATCAGGAAAACCAGGATCCGTAAACGCTACTTCCACTATTTCCATATTCTCCATGGCGACCGCACCTATTTACAGAAGAGAGACCGCGCTGATATCTGGAAGAACCTGTATGAATTTCCACTGATTGAGACAGAACAGGATGCCGATTTCGCGCAACTTGAACAGAGCAGCTCTTTCAGGCAGCTTTTCGGCAATCTGCCGACACTTCAGATAGATCCCCCTCTCATCTTGCAACACCAATTGACGCACCAGCTGATCCACACTCGCTTCTACAGGGTCACCATCCCGGAGGAGGCTCAATTCACCCCTCCCGGGGAGATTTTGTCGATCTCACAGGAAGCACTTCATATCTATCCGGTATCACGTTTGACCCACAAGTACCTGGAAACAATTTAATCATTTTATGATTGCTGGTTTCAAAATTTTCTGTAAATTTGCCTGATTAGCGTAATCCTATTCTTTAACTCTAAAAAAAAATGTTATGTCGGTAAACAAAGTTATCCTGATTGGAAATGTGGGTCGAGACCCCGAGATGAAGTATTTTGACAATGATGTGGCAAAGGCTAACTTTACACTGGCAACCAGTGAAAGAGGCTACACCACCTCAGGAGGTACGCAGGTACCCGAGCGAACCGAATGGCACAACATTGTTTGCTGGAGAGGATTGGCCCAGATTGCGGAAAGATTCGTAAAGAAGGGCACCCTGGTCTATGTGGAGGGAAAGATCCGTTCACGATCCTATGACGATCAGAACGGCGTCAAACGGTACATCACCGAAGTGGTGGCAGACAGTCTGGAGCTTCTGAGCCGCAAATCGGATGAACAGACAAGAGAAAACGGCGGTAACGGACGTGACATGCAGGAGCATGCTGAAACACCTGACAACCCAGACACTCCGTTGGAAGAAGATGATTTGCCGTTTTAATGAAAGATCGTAATTTAGCAGGAGAGTGTTTTCGCTGTAGTCACACACACTAAAAAAGGTGGAAACATTCTCCTCGTACATCAAAACCATCGTCAATTGGACCCTGACCCTTTATCGCAACCCCTTCTCCTGCTGTCGGTCAATCCGGCGGCAGCCAACCTGATTGTATATCCGATACTGCTTCTCCTCATCCTTTTCAATGCGCTCATTTCGGCTTTCGAGAGCACCTTTCAACGAATCAGCCCAGAGGATACCCAGGAGCTACACACTTCCCAACAGCCGGCCAAGATACGCCTGTCAAAGCTGCTTGACAGAATGGAACAGGTACTCACTTCTATCACCCTGGCCAATCATCTGCTCAACATCATCATCGTCCTGATGATCTTCGGCATGCCCCTGAATGCTGCTTTTTTAGCGGTTGGCACCGGAGGAATGCTCCTCCTGCGATCAGCCATCGCTTTTGTTGTGCTTCTCCTTTTCATCTATTTCTTGCCCAAAACCGCAACAGCACACGACCCCCTTCGTTTTGCAACAAAGCATGCACCCCTCATCGGATGGGTTGACAGGATCATGGCCCCACTTTCGGCTCTCCTGATGAGAGCAGGGATTTCCCTCAATCCATCGCGGGGACAGAACAGACATGATATTTCGGTCGATGAGCTCTCAAAGGCGCTTGGGATCACATCGGACAGGTCGCGGGGTGAACAGGAAAAAGAGCTGCTGGAAGGAATCATTCGCTTCCGCGACAAGATGGTGGGAGACATCCTGGTCTCACGCTCCAACATGGTGGCACTGGCGATAGAGACCCCTTTCCGGGAGGTGATCCGCTTCATCGTAGATGCCGGTTTCTCACGTATCCCGGTATATGAGGAGAACCCCGACACCATCAAAGGAATACTCTACGTGAAAGACCTGTTGCCCCATCTCAGCAAGACAGGCAACTTCAAGTGGCAATCGCTGATTCGTCCGGCCTATTTCGTGCCGGCCACCAAGCGTATTGACGACCTACTGGAGGAGTTTCGTGCCCACAAGAATCACATGGCCATCGTGGTGGACGAGTATGGTGGCACCGCCGGGCTGGTTACCATGGAGGATATCCTGGAAGAGATCGTGGGGGATATCAGCGATGAATATGATGAAGAACAGCCATTTTACACCATGGCTCCCGACGGCTCCTATCTCTTTGAGGGAAAAACCCCATTGGAGGAGTTTATCCGGATCACCTCACTGCCGGAGAAAGATTTTGAGATGATGCAGGAGGAGGCCGACACGCTTGCAGGTCTTCTGTTGGAACTGAAGGGTGATTTTCCCAAGCGGAAAGAGAGCTTCACATACCACAACCATCTCTTTGTTGCAGAAGAGGTGAGCAAGAAAAGAATCACCAAGGTACGTTACATTCCTCCCGGGATGGTGAAAAATGCATAACCTGAGGATAGAGATCACCCAACATTGAGCGGATATGCTGATTAGAAAAGAACAATTGCAGTCAGGAGCACTGCTGGGCGTGTGGGAAATGACTGAGTCGCGCGATGAGCTGCTGTCTCAATTCCCGGAAAGACTGCGCAGCGAAGCACACCGCTACCTGGAGCATATCCGCTCCGAAAGGCGCTGCATTGAATGGCTCGCGACACGATTGATGCTTTTTCAGCTGCTGGGGGAGGAGAAGATCATCCACAACCGGGAGGATGGAAGCCCCTATCTGGAGGATGGGGGTCAACGGATCAGCATCTCACACACACGCGATGTTGCCGCGATGTTGCTGCATGAGTGGGCACCCGTGGGAATCGATGTTGAGATCCGTTCGGAGCGGGTTTCACGCATCGCCGATAAGTTCATCGCCCCGAACGAATACATCGACCCGAAACAAAAAACAGTTCACCAACTGCTCCACTGGTCCGCCAAAGAGAGTCTCTTCAAGCTGATTGGTCTACAGGGAATCGACTTCAGGGAACATCTGCAGATCGCCCCGTTTACTCCGGGAGACAAAGGGGTGATGCAGGCCACCGAAACGCGCTCCAGGAAGGCCGGCACCTACACCATCTATTATGAGGTACATCCCCGCTATGTCCTCACCTGGACCACCGGGTAACTGCCCAACAGGGGGGCCACAACAAAATAAAAAACGCTCCGAAGATGATTCTCCGAAGCGCTTATACATTATTTATCTCTCATCACATGAGATCAGACATTCAGCGAGACACGCCTGAAGCTTGTCACTGAAAGATCCTTGTCATTTTCTTTCAGGAACTGCTCGATGGTCTTCTTGCTATCTTTCACATACTCCTGCTGCAGCAGGGTTGACTCCTTATAAAACTTCTGCAGGGCACCCTCGGCAATCCGGTCGAGGAGATTCCCGGGCTTACCTGCCTCGCGGGCTTTTTCCCGTGCAATCTCAAGCTCTTTCTCTTTCACCTCCACAGGAATTTCTTCCGGAGTGACGGCGATGGGGTTCATGGCTGCCACCTGCATGGCGATGTCACGTGCCACCTGTTCGTCAACAACAGCTTTATTAAAGCCTACAATAGTGGCCAGCTTGTTCCCCATGTGAATGTATGAGGTGACATATGGTGCTGTGAGATGCTCATAGAATCCCAGTTGCATCTTCTCACCGGTTGCCCCGATCTTGTCGGTGATCAGCTGTGAAACGGTACCCTTGGGAAGTTCTATTGCCAGCAGCTCATCGAGCGTCTCTGGCTTGTGTGCAATTGCCGCATCGAGGATCTGACGGGTGAGAGCGATGAATTCCTCGTTCTTCGCCACGAAGTCGGTCTCGCACTGTAGTGCCACCACTGCGGCGAAATTGCCATCGGTCGCAGCCAGCACGCATCCCTCTGATGCCTCTCTGTCCTCTCGCTTGGCGGCTACCGCCTGTCCTTTCTTGCGGATGATCTCCATTGCCTTGTCGAAATCACCGTTTGCTTCGTTCAGTGCATTCTTGCAATCCATCATTCCCGCACCGGTCATCTTGCGTAAATGCTGGATCTCTGCCATTGTTACTGCCATATTCTTATCTGTCGTTTTTGTTGTTTTGATTATTCGTCCACCTCGGCATCTTTGGCATACTTGCTTACCACAGCCGCTTTCATCGCTTCGGTATCCTCTTTCTTCACCCGCTCTCTCTTTGCAGCCTTCGACTTGCGTTCACGACGCTGCGGGGCTTCATCATCCTGCTCTTCGGCAGCGGCAGCATCAGCCTTCTCCACCTTACGCTCTTCGAGACCTTGCTTGATCTCACTGCAGATGTAATCCATGATCAGGTCGATGGCCTTGGATGCATCATCGTTGGCGGGAATCACGAAGTCGATGTTAGAGGGATCGGAATTGGTATCGACGATACCAAAAACCGGGATGCCGAGCTTCTCGGCCTCCTTAACGGCAATCTGCTCTTTCATCACATCCACCACGAAGATGGCGGAGGGAAGACGGGTCAGATCCTGGATGGAGCCGAGGTTCTTCTCCAGCTTGGCACGCTGACGGGTTACTTGTAGCTTCTCGCGCTTGGAGAGCGTGTCGAAAGTACCATCTTTGATCATCTTATCGATGTTGCTCATCTTCTTCACCGCCTTGCGAATGGTGGGGAAGTTGGTCAACATGCCGCCGGGCCAGCGTTCAATCACGTAGGGCATATTCACACTTTGTGCTTTCTCTTCGATTACCGGCTTGGCCTGTTTCTTGGTGGCTACGAAAAGGATCTTTTTCCCCGACTTGGCAATCTGTTTCAGTGCAGCAGCAGCCTCTTCGGCTTTGGCGATCGTCTTGTAAAGATCGATGATGTGAATCCCGTTGCGCTCCATAAAAATGTAGGGAGCCATCGCGGGATTCCATTTTCTTTTGAGGTGACCGAAGTGGGCTCCGGCTTCCAGAAGTTGGTCAAATTCTAATTTTGCCATGTTTTGTTAGTTGAATGATTCGTTTACTTTCTTTTTCTAAACCGAACCGCAAGGTAAATAATCCTAGTAGGCTTAGCCATGGGCAGGGAAAATGTCCTTGCAGTTTAGATACTAAACGTTGGTGCCAGTCAGGCAACTTTATCGGTGTAATCGGGCTGTTCAGCCACACGGGGCGACTGAACGGCCGATTCCAAAAAGTTTAACGTTTGGAGAACTGGAACCTCTTTCTTGCCTTGGGCTGTCCCGGCTTCTTGCGTTCCACAACGCGCGGATCACGGGTCATGAATCCTTCGGCTCTCAGCGCGGGCTTGTCCTCCGGGTTGATCTTTACCAGGGCGCGGGCAATACCCAGACGGGCTGCTTCCGACTGTCCCTTGTAACCTCCACCGTTGAGGTTGATACGGATATCATATTTTTCCAACACATTGAGCTTGTTCAATGGCTGCTTCACCACGAACTGAAGGATAGAAGAGGGGAAATAATTTTCCAGATCGCGTTTATTGATCACAATTTTGCCGCTGCCCTCGGTCAGATATACGCGGGCTACCGCTGCTTTGCGTCTTCCTATTGCATTTACTACTTCCATCTCTGTTATTTTAGCGAATTAATATCCAGTTTTTTGGGCTTCTGTGCCTGGTGCGGATGCTCGGTGCCGGCATAAACATGCATGTTCAACAGGATGGCATCACCCAGCTTGTTCTTCGGTAACATCCCTTTCACCACCTTACGGAACAACCTCTCCGGGCTCTTGGCCATCAGATCGGCGGGGGTGTACTCACGTTGACCTCCGGGATATCCGGAATAACGATAATAGATCCGGTCGTTCCACTTGTTGCCCGATAGTTTCACCTTATCAGCATTCAGGATGATCACGTTATCCCCGCAATCAACGTGCGGCGTGAAGCTGGCTTTGTATTTTCCTCTCAGCAGCTTGGCTACCTTTGAACAAAGACGACCCAGGGGCTGTCCGGCAGCATCAATCTCAACCCATTCTTTCTGTGCGGTTTCCTTGTTGACAGAAATCGTTTTATAACTTAGTGTGTCCACTGTCTTGTTATTTTATTAATTAGTAAATAAATGTGAAGTTGACTTATCCTGCTCCGAATTTTTGTCTTGCTAAGGGACATAAATAGGCAAATAAAAAGCTATAAATCAAACTTTTAATTGATAAAAACTAATAATCGGACTGCAAAGTTACAATAATTCAGTTTATTAACAAAGAATTTGCCGCCTTTTTCTTGCGACCGGAATGAATTTCACACAACCCCGGAGAAGCGGCTTGCGGGCTACCCTCTCGGCGCTCTTCCCTCAAGGCGAGAGTAGCAGCACGAAACGACTGTGAAAAATATCTGCCCACTTTTTGTCAGTTTCCAAAAATAGTGTAACTTTGCACCCACGAAACAGGGCTCCGTAGCTTAACTGAATAGAGCATCTGACTACGGATCAGAAGGTTACAGGTTTGAATCCTGTCGGAGTCACACTCAACACACCCCTATTGGAAACAATGTGGGTGTTTTTTGTGACACTCGCCGTTAAATGGAGCAGGAATCTAGGCTTCAGGAGCAAGAGAAATCCGGTCATCTTTCAGCGAGAGCTCTCCCGCGTCAACCATGAAACGGATCACCCGGATCACCTGCTCGGGACTTCCATCCCGGTCGGCCACCAACTCCACCAGACTGTTCAGTCTTCGCGATGGCTCCGTTTTCAGCACGGCAAGGATCTTATCCCGTAACATCCTGTAGAGATAATTAGTGACACCCGATTCATTTTTTCTGCGGCAGACATCACACTGACCACAATCTTTTGAATCGCTCTCCCCAAAATAGATCAGCAGCATCCTGCTGCGACACACCTCCCTCTGTTCCACATATTCGATCATCGCGTTGATCCGTTTCTCGAACCGTTTTTTCCGCTCCTCATATACCGTGCGGGGAATCGATACAAATTGTGTATCCTCGCGCGAGGTGGTGAACACAACAAAAGGAGTCCTTTTTTGAGGAATATAACGAATGTAACGCATGCGGGAAAGCGCGATCAGCATCTCGCACACCTCTTTCCTGCTTTTACCCGTACGGGCAGCCAGCAGCGATTCATCGATATAGACATCATCAGAAAAGAGACCGGTATAGTTGCGCAGGAGGGTATGCAACAGTTCATCCATCTCCCGGTCGAGTTGCAGTGAATACATCTCATCGCGGTAAATCAGGAAACGAACGCGTGAACGCAGATCGATCTCCTCCGTGTATTCGATGTATCCGGCCAGCTCCAGGATCTTGAGTGCATGGTGTGCCTGCAGGAAAGGGAATCTGAAAGGGATGCAGAACTCATGCAGACTGAAATCGTATGCATTGCCGAAGCCGGCACCCACCGCCACCTGGTAGTAGTTGCCCAGTGCCTCGTAAACCCGGACAATAAAATCTCTCGTGGGAAAAGCATCCGTAATCCGCTTCCGCAGCTTGGCACTGTCGCTTTTCGTGTAGAGGATCACAGCGTAGGAGCGCTCGCCATCGCGACCTGCACGCCCAGCCTCCTGAAAGTACTCCTCGGGGGAGTTAGGCAGATCCATGTGCACCACTGTCCGCACGTCTGCCTTGTCAATACCCATACCGAAAGCGTTGGTGGAAACAATTACGCGACAGTCACCGCTCTTCCATCTGTTCTGTTTCAGTATCTTCACCTCATGAGAGAGTCCGGCATGAAAGAAATCGGCCACAATGCCCGTTTTCTGCAGGGCCTGAGCGATCTCTTTTGTCTGCTGCCGGCTACGCACATAGACGATGCTGCTGCCGGGCACCGTACGCAGGATATGGGCAAGCTCGGCAATCTTGTTGTCAACGGTACGCACCACATACGACAGGTTCTCACGCAGAAAACTGGTACGGAAAACATTTTTCTCTTTGAAGAGCAGCCGCTCCTGGATGTCATCCACCACCTCAGGTGTGGCAGTGGCAGTCAGTGCCAGCACAGGCACCCCCTCCAGTTGCCGGCGTATATCCGATATTTTAAGGTAGGAGGGACGGAAGTCATAGCCCCACTGCGAGATGCAGTGCGACTCATCGACCACCAGCAGACATACATCCATGGCCTGCAACTTGGTGATGAAGATATCGGAGGAGAGCCGCTCGGGAGAGACGTAGAGAAACTTGTAACCGCCAAATATGCAATTCTCCAGCGTGGTGATGATCTCATCGCGCGACATGCCGGAGTAAACCGCTGCAGCCTTGATACCCCGTTCCTTCAGGTTGTCCACCTGATCTTTCATCAGCGCAACGAGCGGGGTGACCACCAGACAGATCCCTTTCATTGCCATCACCGGCACCTGAAAGGTGAGCGACTTGCCACCACCGGTGGGCATCAACCCCAGTGTATCCTTCCCTTCCCAAACCGACTCAATGATCTCCTGCTGGAGGGTGCGAAAGGAGTCATACCCCCAGTAATCGCGAAGTATCTGGCGAAACAATTCCGGTTGCATAGGCAAACGATTGTTTTGTTAACCTCGTATATCCTTGATCAGCAGCTGCGTGAAGGAGCGGCTGCCATGCGTATTCTCCTCAATGGTATAGCAGATATCTACCGGCTCTCCCGCCTTGATCTTTTGAAAGAAATCCTGTTGACAGAAAGCGATAGCCGGTATGGGCGTCTCCCTGGTCTGGTCTTTCAACTCCAGCTTGATATGCCTGAGGCCCTTGCCCACCAGCTTGCTGTTACCAGCATCATAGACGTTCCTGCTGAGGAAGATCGGATTCTCATTCTCCGGTCCAAAAGGATTGAACAGCTTGAGTCCTTCGAGAAAGGGGGGGGTAATCTGCGACAGGGAGATCTCCGCATCGATCGTGATCTGGGGCAGCATCATCCGCGGCTCGATGCCATCGAAAGAGAGGCTGTTGAACCGTTCGGTGAACTCATTCAGATGCTCCTCCTTCAAGGTGAGCCCAGCGGCATACATATGACCGCCGAAGTTCTCCAGTATGTCGCGGCATGCCTCAATCGCCTTGTACACATCATAGCCGGGGACGGAACGCGCCGAGCCGGAGATCATGCCGTTCGACTTGGTCAGCACCACCGCCGGGCGGTAATATCGCTCAGTCAGGCGTGAAGCCACGATGCCCACGATGCCCTTGTGCCAGTTCTCCTGGTAGAGCACGATGCTCTTCAGGTTTTTAATATCGATATAGTTGTTAATATACTCGATCGCCTCGTCGGTGATGCGCTTGTCCAGCTCCCGACGGTCTTCGTTATACTTGTCGATGTTCTTGCTTTTCTCACGGGCTGCAGTCATGTCGCCGGCCAACATCAGATCCACCGCTTCCTTGCCATTCATCATCCGGCCGGATGCATTGATGCGCGGACCAATCTTAAAGACAATATCATTCACAGTGATCTGTTTGCGTTGTAACCCGCAGATCTCGATGATACCTCTCAGACCGAAACTGGGGTTGGAGTTGAGCTGCTTTAACCCGTAGTGAATCATCACCCGGTTCTCACCCGTGAGCGGGACGATGTCGGAAGCAATGCTCACCGCTACCAGGTCCAGCAGCGGTTCGATATCGGAGAATGGGTAGCCGTTGCGTTGCGAGAAGGCATGCACCAGCTTGAAACCCACACCGCAACCGGAGAGGTCATTGTAGGGATAGACCGAGTCGAGCCGCTTGGCATCGACCACGGCCACCGCATCCGGCAGTGTCTCGTCCGGCATATGGTGGTCACAGATAATAAAATCGATGCCCTGTTCCTTGGCATAGGCAACCTTGCTTACCGCCTTGATGCCGCAATCGAGAGAAATAATGAGCTTTACACCCGTTTTCACGGCATAATCGATTCCCTGAAACGAAATGCCATACCCTTCATCGTACCGGTCAGGAATATAATAATCAATATTGTTGGTGATCCCACGAAAGAATTTGTACACCAGTGAAACAGCTGTGGTACCATCTACATCATAATCCCCGTAGATCAGGATCCGCTCCTTGTTGCCCAGTGCCTTTTCGATGCGGCGGATGGCTTTGTCCATATCGGGTAAGAGAAAGGGATCGTGCAGATCCTCCAGACTGGGGTGCAGAAACTTATCTGCCTCTTCGACACGCTCTATTCCCTTTTTTACGAGCAACTCAACAAGTACGGGATGTAAATCTAATTCTTTCGCTAATTCATTTGTTATCTTTTTTTGATCGGGTGAAAGGTTTGAATAATTCCATCTGTAAGTCATTTATATCGTTTTTTTCTTTATCTCTCATGGCCCGAATCTGCTTCGGGGAAAGGGGGGAGGAGGCAGATCCGTTTCCCGGACACCACCCTCACCCGTCCCGGCAATTAGATGCTTGACCGCACTCTATTCCGGAGTTGTAAAGGTAATATTATTTTTTGTTGTTTCGATTATTTTACGGGTTAAAAGATCATCAACCCGTTCATGGAGCATACCAGCCAATTCGATTCTTATTCGTACCTTTGCAGTTCAAAACCAACCAACAATGGAGATAGCTGCTTTGGTTTCAGGTGGGGTGGACAGCTCGGTAGTGGTGCACCGCCTGAAAGAGATGGGCCACGATCCGGTCATCTACTACATAAAGATTGGGATGGAGGACAAGGATGGATACATCGATTGTCCTTCCGAGGAGGACATTGAGATTGTCTCCTTCATCGCGAAGAAGTATGGCTGCAGGATGGAGATCGTCTCCCTGCATGAGGAGTACTGGGACAGCGTGGTGCGTTACACCATCGATTCCGTAAAGCGGGGACTGACCCCCAACCCCGATATGATGTGCAACAAGCTGATCAAGTTCGGTGTCTTTGAGCAGAAATGGGGCCACCAGTTCGACCGGATTGCCACAGGCCATTATGCCACTACCACCGAGAAGGAAGGTCTTACCTGGCTCTCCACGGCGAAGGACAAGGTGAAAGACCAGACCTATTTCCTGGGGCAGATCAGCTATGTGCAGGTCTCCAGGCTGATGTTCCCGATTGGCGACCTGCTTAAATCGGAGGTGCGCGCCATCGCCACGGAGCAGCAGCTGCCTTCGGCACAGCGCAAGGACAGTCAGGGGATCTGTTTCCTGGGAAAAGTGAACTACAATGAGTTCATCGAGCGCTACCTGGGAAGGAAAGAGGGGTTGATTGTTGAGCTGGAGACCGGCAATATCCTGGGGAAGCACCAGGGGTACTGGTTCCACACCATCGGCCAGCGGAAAGGGCTGGGACTGAGCGGCGGACCCTGGTTCGTGATCAGGAAAGATGTGAATCGCAACATCGTTTACGTCTCAAAAGGGTATGACACCCGTCACCAATACGGTGAGGTGATCAACCTGCAGGGTTTTGACTTCATCACCAGGGACATCTGGGGTGATTTCACCGGTGAGAAAGAGATCACTTTCAAGATACGCCATACGCCCGAGTTCACCAGGGGCAGGATCAGCCGCATCGGCGATCTCTATCGCATCGAGTCGGAGGTACCGGTACAGGGCATCGCCGCCGGCCAGTTTGGCGTGGTCTATGACCGCGACTGCCGTCTCTGCCTGGGTAGTGGCATGATTATTTAGATGATGCATCTTTTCATTGATTTCGTTATCTTTGCGAAGAATGATAAAACGGTCACATATGGTTAAAAGATTGGTTTTGCTGATCTCACTGATCTGTTCAATATCAACACTGCATGCCCAATTTGAAGGCACATGGGGTGTGGGAGTCCATGCAGGATATGCATCGGCTGCGGAACGTCCCGGTGCGGGGGTACATCTCCACTATTACCTGACCAATAACCTGCGCTTTGTGCCCTCTTACACCCGTTTCCTTGAAAGGAAGGGTGAGGGTCTCTGGATGGCAGAGACCGATCTGCACTACATCCTGCCCCTCAGCTATGCCGCGTCGCTCTACCCGCTGGCGGGCGTCCACTACTCCAACTGGCACTATGATCCGACGGCTGCCGGTGCGATAGCAATGGAGGAGCATACCAACCACCGGCTGGGAGCAAGCCTGGGATTAGGCTTCCAGCATGACATCAGTTACCGTGTCAGGGCCAATCTCGAACTGAAATATCAGTTTATCAATGATTATTCCCAGCTGCTTTTAACCGCCGGTTTCGGCTTCTGGTTCTAAGATGATGAGAACCCTCCATGAGCAGGCCGGCCTCGGCGGCTCCGGCAACAGCGACCATCATCCCTTTACTTCAAATTCAATTTTTCAATTATGAAAGACTTCATTACCAACGAAATAAAAAGTGAAACCGCCCTGCTGGTGGGACTCGTCACCCCGGAGCAGAATGAGGAGAAGGCAAAGGAATACCTCGATGAGCTGGCATTCCTGGCCGAGACGGCCGGACTGGTACCGGGTAAGCGCTTTCTGCAACACCTGGAGATGCCCAACCCTGTCACTTTCGTTGGCAAGGGGAAGCTGCAGGAGATAGAGGAATATGTGAAAGATGAGGAGAATGAGGTGGGGGTGGTGATCTTCGACGATGAGCTCTCCGCCAAACAGATCCGCAACATCGAGAAAGAGCTGAATATCCGCATCATGGACCGCACCAGCCTGATCCTCGACATCTTCGCCATGCGGGCACAGACCGCACACGCCAAGGCACAGGTGGAGCTGGCGCAATATCAGTACCTCCTGCCACGCCTCACCCGCATGTGGACCCACCTGGAGAGGCAGCGCGGTGGTGGAGGCACCATCATGCGCGGTCCGGGGGAGACGCAGCTGGAGACCGACCGGCGCATCATCCTCGATAAGATTGCACACCTCAAGCAGGAGCTGAAAGATATCGACAGGCAGAAAGCGGTGCAACGCAAGAACAGGGGTAAGCTGGTACGCGTGGCGCTGGTTGGCTATACCAACGTGGGTAAATCGACGCTGATGACGCTGCTCAGCAAAAGCGATGTCTTCGCCGAGAACAAGCTCTTCGCCACGCTCGACACCACGGTGCGCAAGGTGACCATCGAGAATCTCCCTTTCCTGCTGACCGACACGGTGGGTTTCATCCGCAAGCTGCCCACTCATCTGATTGAGTCATTCAAGTCCACACTCGACGAGGTGCGTGAAGCCGACATCCTCCTGCACGTGGTGGACATCTCCCATCCCGCGTTTGAGGAACAGATAGAGGTGGTTGAGAAGACCCTTCATGAGATCGATGACACCGAGAAACCGGTAATCCTGGTATTCAACAAGATCGATGCGTTCTCGCATGTGGTGAAAGAGGAGGATGACCTCACGCCGAAAAAACGAGAACACTACTCACTGGAGGAGCTGAAGCAAACCTGGATAAACAGGATCAGGGATAACTGCATCTTCATCTCGGCAAAGGAGAAAGAGAACATCGATGCACTCAAGCAGCTCATTTATGAAAAGGTGAAAGAGATTCACATCACCCGTTTCCCCTACAACGATTTTCTATATCAAACCTATGAAGAGGAGTAACGGGTCTGCTTCACCTTTCAGAAGGGTATCGACTTTGCGTTAGAGAGCGATCTCTCTCTTCTTGCAGAGCGCGTCATTAAGGGCAATCACCGCATCTTCATAATGCTCGCGCCGAATCACAAATTGCATATTTATCTGCATGAGCGACTGAGCAAAGCTCTCTACGTTGATTCCTTTCTCATATAAGGCTTTAGCAGCCTGATAGAGGAAACCAGGCAGGGCGATGTTGGTACCCATTGCACAGACAATGGCCATTGGCTCTGCTTTCACCTGATAGAATACCTCTTTGAGCTGCCTGATCAGCTGCAGACTCTTCTCGTTGTCCCACACCACCATGGTGATGGAGTTGGCGTTGGTCGATTTCAGGATGTAGCTCACCCCATACTTCACGAAATAGTTCATGATCTGACCGTCGAAGCCCACTTCGCCCACCATCATGGGATCGTGCACCTCAATGGCGATCACCTTACGGGAGCCGGAGACTATCTCCACCCGTGGCTCAGGGGATATGTAGTCGTGCGAGATAAGCGTCCCCGGATGCTCCGGTTCAAAGGTGTTCTTGATGCGGATATCAATGCCGGCAAGCTCCAGTGGTTTGGCTGCCTTGGGGTGAATCGCCTCCATGCCTATATCAGCCAGCTGGTCGGCAATCACATAATTGGTGTGCCCCACAGGAATGCTGTTTCCCACCCCCACAATCTTGGGATCGGCACTCGAAAGATGAAACTCCTTATGGATCACCGCCTCCTGCGCTTTCACCTCCACTGCAATCTTGCTGAAAGTAACCTCACTATATCCACGGTCAAAAGCCCGCATGATGCCCTCCGTCCCCTTGGTGTAGCCGGTAGCCAAACAAAGCACGCTGCTGAAGTCGATGCCGCTGAACTCTTTATGGATCCGCTGATCGATTGTCAGCGGCTCGTTATCGTTGAACCCGCAAAGATCGATAAAGCGGGCGTTGATGCCATTGTTGTTGAGGATATTGACCGAGTTCCAGCCGGAGTGAGCCTCACCGATGGAGGCCAGGATCTCTCGTGCTGCAAGGTGGATATCGGTGCGGTTCACATAACCGGAGGCCAGCACCTTTCCAAGGCTGTAAAGCACCGTTTTGGCCTGATCCACGCGAAAGCGGATAAAGTCGCGCGCCTCCTTGAGATCCAGCCCGATATCCGCGAAACCGTCATTGATGAGTAGCAGACGCTGGCAAAACGAATCGAGGGCACTGCTGTAATCCTCACCGTTGAGAAATTTATTGTAGATGCCCGGCTCACCGGTCTTCTTATGTTCCAGCAGCCAGTTGGTCACGTTGTTGTAGGCCGACACCACAAAGATGCGGTTATAGAGTTGGTCTCTCTTTCTGTTTCCCAGGATGATGTTCTGCAATACGTCCTGAAACTGGGACATGGAGGTCCCGCCGATTTTTTCTACTGTAAGCATGGGATGATGATCAGTTATTGCTTGTCAATGAATCAATGGACAAAGATAGAAGATTATTTTTTTTGGGGGATACATCCTGCCTCATTTCTCCCTTAAAACCTTTTCAGCTCGCGGTACACTTTGTAGATGGGAAACCCCATCACGTTGAAATAGGAGCCCTCGATCTTCTCCACCCCCACATAGCCTATCCACTCCTGTACGCCATAGGCCCCCGCCTTATCCATCGGGCTGTAGCTATCCAGATAATAGTCAATCTCTTCATCAGTGAGGCAACCAAAGGTGACCCAGGCAGTGTCGGAAAAGGTCACATCTTTTGCGACAGAGGTGAGACAAACGCCGGTGATGACACGGTGCCGTGCTCCGGAGAGCATCTGCAGCATCCGGCGGGCCTCCTCCCTGTCGATCGGCTTGCCCAGGATCAACCCATTGAGCAACACCACCGTGTCTGCGGTGATCAGCAGCTCATCCTCTTTCAAGGTATCGAGGTATCCTGCTGCTTTCTTGCGTGCCAGATACTCTGGCACCGCCTCATGTGGCAGATCAGCGGGAAAGGATTCATCAATGTTGGGCAGGGTGCGCAGTTCATATGGCAGGTCAAGGCCTGAGAGTAGCTCGCGCCTTCTGGGCGAGGCAGATGCCAGTATAACCTTGTAGTGGGTGATTCTCATCATCTCTGTCTGTTTACAATCAATTCTCCTGCGTTTTTTTATCGGGCCGAAAGATACAAAAAAATATGGCATCCGGGGTTATCATCTCGCCCCGTTCAGAGAGCAGGGAGATGTTCCAACCCCGCTCTTCTCTTCTGTTTTGCAGTGAGACAAATCGTTTCTATCTTTGCAGTCAAACAACAACAGTATGATTGTCGATATTGCTCTCTCTCCCGCACTCTATCCCTACTACCGGCAGGATCACGACACCGTGATCGTGGTCGATATCTTTCGTGCCACCACCACCATGTGCCAGATGCTGCACAACGGGGCTGCGGCAATCATTCCGGTTGCGGAGATCAATGAGGCAAAGCGGTACAAGGCAGAGGGTTACCTGGTAGGAGCGGAACGACAGACACGCAAGTGCGACTTCGCCGACTACGGCAACTCACCCTTCGACTACACACCGGAACGGGTGCGGGGCAGGGAGGTGGTCTTCACCACCACCAACGGCACCATGGCCATTCGGGAGGGTGCAACAGCCAGAGAGCTGCTGATCGGCTCCTTTTCCAATATCGGGGCACTGGCTAGCCATTGCATGGAACGTGCAGAACGGATTGTGATCCTTTGTGCGGGATGGAACAACCGGATTAACCTGGAGGACACGCTCTTCGGAGGTGCTTTCCTGGAGCGTCTCGCCGCTGGCGGGAAGGTTACCATCGGCTCAGATGCGGTGCGGGTGGCACAGTTGTTGTGGCAACAAGTGAAAGAGGATCCGCTGACATTTCTGAAAGAGAGTGACCATTATGCGCGGCTGATTGCCAACAACGCGGAGGAGGATGCAGCCTACTGCCTGAGCTGCGACACCCTATCGGTGGTGCCCCTCTACCACCCTGCAGAGAAAAAAATAAGGGCCTGCCCTTAAGGCAGCTCCCCTCTACTCATCCCAGTTGAACAGATCACCCGGAATGGTCCCGGCAAACTGATCCAGGTCGCGCCGCTCTTTCTTCGTGGGTCGTCCTGTTCCGCGCTGCCGATCCACGAAGCCACTGATCCGGTTCATCTCCAGCAACTCATACTGCTCCTCCGGCGTCACATTCTCCATGTATTGCGGCACCATTCTGGCACCCATCCGTTTTTCGGCGAGGGCCAACACCCTGAAAGAATAGGTCACGGGTGGTTTTCTCACCTGTACCACCTCCCCCGCACGTATGTTCCTGGATGGCTTCACCGCTGTCTCACCAATCAGCACCCGTCCTTTCTTACAGGCCTCAGAGGCGGCAGTCCGCGTCTTGAAGATACGTACCGCCCAGAGCCATTTGTCTATGCGCACCTCTTCCATCGCCCTACAGCTTACTTGTTATTGTATTGATTCATCGTTGTGTTGATACCGGCCAGACAAAAACTGCGAATCATATCTACCGCTGTATCAATACGCTCGGGCAACAGCAATTTTTCCTCCGGGGAAAATTCATCCAACACATACTGCACCTGTGCACCCCTGGGAAAATCATTGCCGATGCCAAACCGCAACCGCGGATAATTCGGTCCGATCAGCTCCTGTATATGACGCAACCCGTTGTGACCGGCATCACTCCCCTTAGACTTGAGACGCAACGTGCCGAAAGGCAGTGCCAGATCATCGACCACCACCAGCAGTTGCTCATTGGCAATCTTCTCTTTCTGCAGCCAGTAACGAATAGCATTACCGCTCAGGTTCATAAAAGTAGAGGGCTTGAGCAATATCAGCATCTTATTGCGCAACCGCATCTCGGCCACGTAGCCGTAACGTCGCTCCTCAAAAACAGCATTGGACGCTTTTGCAAAAGCGTCCAACACCATAAAACCTA
>WOYT01000145.1 GCA_011620695.1 Proteiniphilum sp. | reverse complement strand
ATAAACCACTGCATGCTGCTCTCACCTGCATCGGCAACGAATGTGGTAGCCCCTGCAAAACGAAGATTCGGATAATCGATCATCTCCTCTTTCTTGAACCCCATCAGGTTCATCGACATCTCGCAGACCGTGATCTCTATCCCCAGGTCGGCAGCCTCCCTGAACATCTCATCGAGCGACATCACATGCTGTTTCTTCATCAGGCTTTTGATCATCTTTGGCCCCATACCGCACATATTCATGGTGGAGAGCTTCAGCCTGTTGCGTCCCTTGGGGAGCATCATGCCGAACATCTTCGAGATGAAATCCTTGCCCTTCGCCTTCTTTTTGGGATCGCGCAGTGCGGAGAGGGACCAGAATGAGAAGAAGAGCTTGACCTGCGAGTCCATCGAGGCTGCAGCCAGCGAGATGATCATCGCCGCCAGGATCCTGTCCATGTCGCCCGATACGATGGCGATGGAGAGCTGATCCTTCCTGGATTTTTCCAGGCGGCTGGTTTTTGCTTTGAGGGTCTCCAGTTCATTCCGGAGTGCTTCCATGGAGAGGGTACTTGAGTTTTCCATATTTGTCCTGTATATTTTTGTGAATGAATCTAGTGCAAATTACGGAAAAATATCTGCAATAAATTTTTATTCGTCGGTGCGGAATTTTACACTATTTTGTGAGAAATGTCACATCTTTCCCTATCTTTGCAGGATCAGCAGGTTAACCGGGTGAATCTCATCAGGTTCTTTGAATCTCTGTTTATAAAGAGTTGATAAATGAAAAATGAGTGTATCGATTGTGACTGTGTCCTGAGATCATCCGTACAGATGAAGGATTGTCAGCTGGAATTGCTGGGCGGTAGCCACGCGGTGGTCAAATTCAAACGGGGAGATACCATCATCCGGCAGGGTGTCTTCTCCACCAACGTGATCTTCCTGCGTAAGGGGATGGCCAAGGTACACCTCTCCGGTCCCTCCCGCGAGCAGATCGTGAAGCTGGTGAAGGCGCCCACCTACCTGGGACTCCCCACCACCTTTGGTGACAAGATCAACCAGTACAGTGTCACCGCCGTGACGGAGTCGGAGGTCTGCTTCATCGATATTGAGGTGTTCAAGAAGTTGCTGGCAGAAAACAACGATTTTTCCGCCTTCATCCTGATGGAGCTCTGCAAGAGCGAACTGGAAGCCTACCGCCGTTGTGCCAGTCGTACACAGAAGCAGCTGAGGGGCAACCTGGCCGACGTGCTGCTGGAGTTCTCCGAGCACCTGTTTGAGTCGGACCGTTTCCTGCTCCCCCTCTCACAGTCGGATATCGGCAACTGGGTGGATGCCGGCCGGGAGAGCATCAACCGCGCCCTCTCCGAGTTCATTGCCGATGGCATCATCCGCATGGAGGGCAAGCAGGTGACCATTCTCGATAAGAAGCTGCTACAGCTGATCAGTCAGAACGGCTGATATATGGAGGTTGATTGATTTTTTCTTTAATCTGAAGAGTTATCCCATTCGTTCTATTTTCTCCAGCTCAGTCCTGTTACGGATGGTGATCCCTTTCCCTTCCAGGATGATGATCCCGTCCCGTTCAAACTCCTTTAGTAACTTGATGGCGCTTTCAGTGGCCACCGATGCGAAGTTGGCGAGATCCTGCCGTGACAAATACCGGAACACATTCTGGTCGCTGAAATGCTCACTGCTCAGGTAGAGCAGGGTGGATGCCATCTTACCCCGCATCTGCTTGTAGGTCATGTTGGCGATGATGGCGAGTAACTGCCTTTCGTTGCGATAGTTGCGCGAGGTGATGCGCATCGCAAACAGGGCATTGTGGAGCAGCAGGCTGCGCATCTGCTCTTTGTCGATCATGCATACCTGCGTGTCAGTGAGAGCAACGGCAGAGGTGGCGTGCAATGTTTCGCCGAAGAGGGAGGCGAAGCCCAGAAAATCGCCAGTCTGTGCCAGCTGCAGGTTGAGCTGTTTATCCCTGCCGGTCTGCAGATAAACCTTGACCAGTCCATCGGTGATCAGCAAAAGGTGCGTGGAGAAAGCTCCCTGCTTGAACAGGTTCTCCCCCGCCAGATAGGTCAGTTCAGTCTTGCCCCTGTTGATCTGCGCCAGCTCCTGTGGTGACAGGTCGCGGAAACAGGCAGCTATCCTTCCGCAGTTGTCCGGTTCATTTTTCATCCCACCGTTCATAGATATCATGTTTGATCTTCAAAGATACAAACTTTCACTGAACTGATCTCCGTCACCCGGTGAACTGATGCATCTCATCTGTAAGGGTATTATTTCTCACCCTCTCATTCGTCGGGAGAGCGGTCATAGCGACTACCTTTGTATCCGGAAACAAAATCACAAAAAAAACGACAACAACAATGAACTATTTAAGAACCAATATTCAGGAGATTGAAACGGCAGATGAGCTGCAAAAGATCATCAATGAGCATGAGAATGTAATGGTGTGCTGCGGACGAATGGGCCCCATGTGTATTCCTGTGTATGAGATTATGGAAGAGCTCGAAGAGGAGTATGAAAATGTGAAGTTCTATTCCATGGGCTTTGACAATCCGGAATCGGTGGTGATCCGTAATGCTCCTGAGTGCCGTGGCTTTATGGGTCTTCCTTTCACCATGTACTACAAGAACGGCAAGGTAGCCAAGGCAACCACCAGCATCCAAAACATGGAACAGGTAAAACAGAATCTTGACACGCACCTTGCCTGAGAGGCGACGAGAGAGGCGATTTTCTCTGTCACTGCCACTACCACTCTACCAGTCACCACCGGCAGACATTTAAGCAATAATCCAATGGATAAGATATTTGATGTGATGATTTTGGGTGCAGGCGCTGCCGGGCTCTCGGCCGGAATTTATGCCTCCCGCGGTAAGCTCGACACGCTGATCCTGAGTGAAGGAGTTACCGGTGGGCAGATGGTGCTGACCAACGAGATTGCCAACTATCCTGGGGTGGAGACCATCAAGGGGTATGAGCTCTCTGCCATCATGAAACGGCAGGCCAGAAGCTTCGGTTGCACCATGAAAGCCAACGTGAAGATTCTCAAATACAGTCTCAATGAGGAGGTGAAATCGGTGGAGCTGGAGGATGGCAGGGTGTTCCGTGCGAAAACGGTGATCCTTGCTCCCGGCGGTAAACCACGTTCGCTCAACATCCCAGGTGAGAGAGCGTATGAGGGCAGGGGAATCTCCTATTGTGCCACCTGCGATGCCGACTTCTTCCGCGACAAGCGCCTGGTGGTGGTGGGGGGTGGCAACTCCGCCCTGGAAGAGGCAGTCACCCTGACCCATTTCGCATCTCAGGTGACCATCGTACACCAGTTCGATCATTTTCAGGCTTTCGCCCACGCTGTCGAGGAGGCTCAAAAGAACCCTAAGATCAGCTTTATCATGGAATCGGAGCTGAGAGCATACATGGGTGGGGAGCAGCTGGAAAAGGTGAAAATTGAGAATCTGAGAACAGGTGAGATGCAGGAGCACGAAACCGATGGCGTTTTTGTATTCATTGGATATCAGCCCAACACCGAAGCGTTCAACGGGTTGGTAGAAATCAACGAGAGAGGTGAGTTTGTTGTGGATCAAGCAATGAAAACGAACATCCCGGGTGTTTTTGCGGCAGGCGACTGCATTGCGAAACGCTACCGCCAGGTCACTACCGCCGTGAGTGACGGTACCATTGCGGCACTGAGCGCCATTGAATATATAAGAACAGGCGAATAAAAAAATCCAGATCTGTTATGTAACCCACTGCCCGTGGAAGCTCCAGCGCTTCTGCGGGTTTTTTTGAATGTTTTTTTCGGTTTTGTCGCTCCACAGTTACACACAAAAAAAGAGGCCACCTCGAACGAGAAGGCCCCTTTTGTGATGGTTAACGTGATATCAGCATTAAGGTAAAAAAGATTGTTTTAGGTTATCGATGCAAATATATAGGACTATTTTGAATAAGCAAAATAAAAAAACATATTATAAAACATAGTTTTACAATATGTTTTCAAGAATAATCCCCTCTTTTTTCTGCTATCATACAGATCCTGAGTCGCTTACTGAAAAATAAAAAGAGGATAGAACCTTGATGCTACCCTCTTTTTTTCTTCTTTCTCTGAGAAAATTATTTTCTGATACCCAATTCTTTGATGATTAAGCGATATCTTTCGATATCTTTCTCAATCAGGTAATCAAGTAAACGACGACGTTTACCTACCAAAATTCTCAATGAACGTTCCGTGTTATAATCTTTTTTGTTTGACTTCAGATGCTGAGTCAAATGCGAAATACGGTATGAAAACAATGCTATCTGCGCTTCTGGTGAGCCAGTATCAGTGTTAGACTTCCCGTGTTTGGCAAAGATTTCCTTCTTTTTTGCAGAATCTAAATACATACTTGTTTTGTAATATATTGCTTGTATAAAAATATTTGGGATGCAAAGATACGCCTAATATTTTTAAATACAAACCCTTTTCTTTTTTTATTCACTCCTGCGTTTCAATTTGCCACTCAGACGTTTGATTGCATGGCTGATCTCCTGATCCGGTTCAATTACGTTGTAAGTACCCCAGAAGTTGGGATCGAGAAAATGTTCCACTTTCTCTGCAATCACGTCGGTGGAGCGAATCCGTTCATTGCGTGGAAACTTCACCACGTTGTCGTTATATCGGTCAGTGATAGCCATCTCCGAGCGGATGGTGTAACTGGTGGAAAAGAGACCAAAAAAGCGGTTGGTCCACCTGACACGGAACGATACCTCTGTACTGCTATAGTTGAAGTACCATTTTCCATCATGCTCGGTATAGTCCACCACATAGCCGGCGCTGGTAACTTCCACCCTCATCCTGGAGGGCTTGCGCCTGATAAAGATGCCTGCTGCATCTTTCCGGTTCTCCACATTCATGTTGAACGTCATGCGGCCGAAAGCCAGCGTTGCGGCATCCAGGTAGATGGTGCCGCGGAAGAGGATATCCTTGATCCCCTCGTTGGGCTTGAAAGTGATGATGTAGTGAGGTTTGTTGTTGATGTTAATCAGACCCTCAATATGGAAGCTGTACTCCTCACCCTCTGTACCAAAGACGATCTCCGGATTTTTGGCGATGTCGAGCAACAGGGCATCACTGATCCCTCCCTGGAACTTGAGCAGTACTGTATCGCGTGGGGAGATATCGGTTGCTTTCCGCCCGATGTAGATACGAGCCTGGTCGTTGCTGTAGGAGCGGTAAGATGCCTTATACACATCCAGTACCGCCTCTACAAGAGAGATGTAGTTGTTCCCTTTTTTTACCGACTCCCTGTAAAAGGCGATCATCATGTTGGGATCGGTGGGGTAATTTTGCGGGATGCGCTGCAACGCCTCACGAACCAGGTTTCTGCCGTCGCCAGATACCACCAGCACTTCACTCAGCTGAATGGGAGAGGGGCTCATCACAATATGGTTGTTGGGGCTGTCGATCAGAGTGATGATCGGGATCTTCTTGTTTTGATAACCAAGGTGGCGGATCACCAGTTGTGCGTAGCGGGAGGATGAGGGCACATGAATGGAGAAATAACCATCCTGGTTGGTGATGCTCGATACGCTGATCTCTTCCACCATGATGCTTGCATTGACCAGTGGCTGGTTTGTGTCACCTCCTATCACTCTTCCTCTCAGTAGGTAGGTGCTGTCAGCCTGCTGCATGGTCTCAGCCTCTGAGAGAGTAGGGAGTGTGATAAAAAAAACGAGAAAGAGAAATACCGGAAGTTTCATCATATTGTTGTTTTTATGTCAGATCATCCAATGCCGCTTTCATATTGCCATCCGTGGTGAGTCGAGACCCTTACAGGGAGCAACTGTAACATCCGTACAAAGTAAGCAAAAGGTTGCAATATAACAAATAAACCACTCATTTTTAACTTTGTTAGTCTCTTGCTCAACCATTCGTTCGCAGCTACTCCATGCCCGGAAAAATATGAAAACTGGAACAAATGCCGTAATAATTGTGTAAATTTGTGGAATTCTAAACAAAAATGATCGTCAATGGTACACAGGTATGATTTTCTGGTGATCGGTTCCGGTATAGCCGGAATGAGTTTTGCCCTGAAGGTAGCCAAAGAGGGTAAAGTGGCAATTGTGGCAAAAAACCCGCTGGAGGATGCCAACACCTATTATGCACAGGGCGGGATTGCCTCCGTGACCAATCCATGGGATAATTTTGAAAAGCATATAGCTGATACGCTAGATGCCGGTGGAGGCCTCTGCGATCGCAAGGTGGTGGAGAAAGTGGTTCGGGAAGCGCCTGCACAGATCAGGGAGCTGATTAGCTGGGGGGTGGACTTCGACCGTGACGAAACAGGCAACTTCGACCTGCACCGTGAAGGAGGACATTCCGAAAATCGTATCCTTCACCACAAAGACAGTACCGGAGCCGAGATACAAATGAGCCTGATCGATGCCATCCGGCGTCATCCACAGATCGATGTATATGATCACCATTTTGCTATCGAAATTCTTACGCAGCATCATCTGGGGCAGGTGGTCACACACCATACGCCGGGGATTGAATGCTATGGGGCTTATATCCTCGATCAACAGACCAACGAGATTGACACTTTCCTCTCACGCGTCACCATGATGGCTACCGGTGGCATCGGTTCTGTATATCAGACCACCACCAATCCACTGGTGGCCACCGGCGATGGGATCGCCATGGTGGCTCGTGCCAGGGGTGAGATCAAAGGGATGGAATTTGTACAGTTTCACCCCACCGCCCTCTATCATCCCGGATTACGTCCCTCTTTTCTGATCACCGAGGCAATGCGTGGTTATGGCGGCGTACTGAAAACTGTGGATGGGAAAGAGTTCATGCAGAAGTATGACCGCCGTGGTTCACTCGCTCCACGCGACATCGTGGCCCGTGCCATCGACAGCGAGATGAAAGAGCGGGGTGACGAGCATGTCTGCCTCGATGTGACGCACATGGATGCTGAAGAGACCAAAAGGCATTTTCCAGCTATTTATGAGAAATGTCTTTCCTATGGCATTGACATCACCCGCGATATGATTCCGGTAGCACCTGCTGCCCATTATCTCTGCGGTGGAATAAAAGTGGACCTGAACGGATGCTCCAGTATCGGTCGGCTCTATGCCAACGGTGAGTGTGCTTGCACCGGCCTGCATGGCGCCAACAGGCTCGCCTCCAACTCGCTGATAGAGGCAGTGGTGTTTGCCGATGCGGCTGCCCGTCACGCGCTCCCGCTTTTCAGACATTATCCGTTCAGGGAGGATATCCCCGCCTGGAATGCGGAGGGTACAAGCTCACCCGAGGAGATGGTACTGATCACCCAGAGTTACCGGGAGGTGGGACAGCTGATGTCTTCCTATGTGGGGATTGTCCGTTCCGACCTGCGTTTGCACCGTGCCATGGATCGTCTCAATATTCTGTTCCGCGAAACAGAGGATCTTTTCCACCGCTCGGTGGTGTCTCGTGAGATCTGTGAGTTGCGCAACATCATCAAGGTGGGATATTTGGTGATCAAGCAGGCGATGGCGCGAAAGGAGAGTCGGGGGCTCCACTACACGATTGACTATCCTGACCCTGATCCCAATTCGGTGTTATAAAAGTTGGTA
>WOYT01000154.1 GCA_011620695.1 Proteiniphilum sp. | reverse complement strand
TTCAATCCTTTCTCCGCCCGTTTCGCGATCACGCCGGCTATCTGATCGATGATATGGTCGAGCGACCATTCCTTTGCTTCCACCTCTTCCGAGACGATGCAGATGTTGGGATGAGTCTGCAGCGCACATTCCAGCGCGATGTGAGAGGCGGAGCGACCCATCACCTTGATGAAGTGCCAGTACTTGCGTGCCGAGTTACAGTCACGCTGTATGTTGCCGATCAGTTCGGAGTAAACCTTGCAGGCGGTATCGAAGCCGAAGGAGGTCTCAATCTGTTCATTTTTAAGGTCTCCGTCGATGGTTTTGGGACATCCGATCACCTGTACGCCGGCATTGATGGAGGCATAATATTCGGCCAGCACACAGGCGTTGGTGTTGGAGTCGTCGCCGCCGATAATCACCAGTGCTTTGATATCCAGCTCTTTGAGGATCTCCAGTCCCTTGTCGAACTGCTCTTTGGTCTCCAGCTTGGTGCGTCCGGAGCCGATGATGTCGAAACCGCCGGTATTGCGATACTCATCGATGATCGCTTCCGTCAGCTCCTTGTACTGGTGGTCTATCAGGCCGCCCGGGCCGAGAATAAATCCGTACAGTTTGCTGTCGCGATGCAGACGTTTGATGCCATCGAAGATGCCGGCAATCACATTGTGCCCGCCGGGGGCCTGACCGCCTGAGAGGATCACTCCCACGTTGCAGGGTGTGTCGCTGCCGGGCTTACCCTCACTGCCGGTAAAGGTTACGATCGGCATCCCGTAGGTGATGGGAAACAGTTTTTTGATCTCCTCCTGGTCGCGTACCGACTGAGTGGCGGCACCCTCCTTGATTTTCACGTTGCCCTTTAATCCTTCGGGCATCTTGGGCTTATAGGTAGCCCTTGCAATTTGTAAAGCGCTTTTTGTCATTGGGATGATTTTTATATGGAGAATGATTTGAAGCATCAAAAATAGCATTTTTTCCTCAAACGGGGAAATGCAGCATCCGTTTAATCGTTTCACAATCTTTTGCAGTTACATTTTTCTCCTCATATGGAATGATCATTGTTTTATAAAAAATAGTTGGTTTAGACGAACAATTTCGCCATCTTTATCATTTATATCAATATTCTCACAGCAACATGGATCGATGAATACAAAAAATGAACTAGGTAACATGGATATTGAAGCCCTTGAGGGTTTGTATCAGCAATACAAGGAGTCGCCTGAGAACGTGGATGAAAGTTTTCGCTTTTTCTTTCAGGGATTCGATTTGGCCAACGCCCGTTATCCCGTAAAACCGACGGAAGTGAGTGGACAGAACGGGCATTTTACCAAGGAGATCGCCGTGATACGGCTGATCAACGGATACCGGCGGCGTGGACATCTCTTCACCAAGACCAACCCAGTGCGCACCCGTCGCAGCTACACACCCACGCTGGCCATTGAAAATTTCGATCTTTCGGAGGGTGACCTCGACACCGTGTTTGAGGCGGGGATAGAGGTTGGCCTGGGCAGGACCACCCTGCGTAACATCATCTCTCATCTGGAGGAGACCTACTGCAAGTCGATCGGCGTGGAGTACCGTTATATGACCAAGCCGGAGATAGTGCAGTGGCTGCAGGTGAAGATGGAGAGCAGCCGCAACCGTGAGACCTTTTCGAAAGAGGCGAAGCTGCGGATTCTGGATCGGTTGATCGAGGCTTCCGGTTTCGAGAATTACCTGCATAAGAAGTTTGTAGGTCAGAAACGGTTCTCGCTGGAGGGTTCAGAGTCGATCATCCCCGCGCTGGACACGATGATCTCGCATGCGGGTGCCTACGACGTGAACGAGATGGTGTTGGGCATGGCTCACCGCGGTCGGCTCAACGTGCTGACCAACATCATGAAGAAACCTTACTCAGAGGTGTTTCGCGAGTTCAATGCACAGAATTACGACGAGGAGATCAAGTATGGGGATGTGAAGTACCACCTGGGCTACAACAACACCTTCGACTATGAGGGTCGTACCATCTCCATCAGCCTGGCACCCAACCCGTCGCATCTGGAGGCGGTGGGACCGGTTGTACAGGGGATTGCACGGGCAAAGCTGGAGAATGAGCATGACTTCACCGACGATGCGGTGCTTCCCATCCTGGTGCATGGCGATGCCGCCATTGCCGGTCAGGGCGTGGTCTATGAGACCATTCAGTTCTCCAAGCTGAATGGCTACAAGACCGGCGGCACCATCCATATTGTGATCAACAACCAGGTGGGTTTCACCACCAGCTACCTGCAGGGGCGTTCCAGTACCTACTGTACCGATGTGGCCAAGGTGACCCAGTCGCCAGTGTTCCACGTGAATGGCGACGACATCGAGGCGATGGTTTATGTGGCTAAGCTGGCATTGGAGTTCCGGCAGATGTTCAACATTGACGTCTTCATCGACCTGCTCTCTTACCGCAAGTATGGTCACAACGAGGGTGATGAGCCCCGTTTCACGCAACCGGAGCTGTATGACATCATCGCGAAGCACAAGAATCCACGCGATATCTATGCCGAGAAGCTGATCGGCGAGGGGGTGATCACCCGCCAGGCGTTTGAGGAGCGTGTGGAAGCTTTTCAACAGCAGTTGGAGGAGGCCTATGAAGTCTCTCTTTCCACCAGCCAGCTCAACCTGCAACCTTTTTTCGCTGAGAAATACAAGGATATCCGCTTCCCTGAAGCGGCCGATTTTGAGACTCCTGCAGAGACCCGTATCCCGAAAGAGCTGTTCCTGCAGCTGGCAGAACGGATCACCACCCTGCCCAGGGAGATGAAGTTTTTTAACAAGACGGTACGTCTCTTTGCCCAGCGTGCAGCCATGATCAGCGAGGACTCTTACGATTGGGCCATGGGTGAGCTGATGGCTTATGCCTCGCTGGCATGGGAGAAACATGCGGTACGGCTGAGCGGACAGGATTCCGAGCGGGGTACTTTTTCGCATCGTCATGCGGAGATCATCACCGAGGATGGGAAAGACAAATATTTTCCTTTGAAGAACCTGGGCGGGGAACAGGCCGCTGTGCGTGTCTATAACTCTCCTCTCAACGAATATGGTATCCTGGGGTTTGAATATGGCTACTCGCTGGCGCACCCTGAGGGACTCACCATCTGGGAGGCACAGTTTGGCGATTTTTACAACGTGGGACAGGTGGTGGTTGACCAGTACATTGCTGCTGCACAGGAGAAGTGGGGCATCAAGTCGGGACTGGTGATGCTGCTGCCTCATGGTTACGAGGGTCAGGGTGCTGACCATTCGAGCGGTCGTATAGAGCGGTTCCTGACTCTTTGTGCCAATCTGAACCTGCAGGTGGTGAACTGTACCACACCTGCCAACTTCTTCCACGTGCTGCGTCGGCAGCTGCACCGGGATATCCGGGTGCCGCTGATCGTTTTCACACCCAAGAGCCTGCTGCGTCATCCGGAGTGCACCTCCTCTCTTGCCGAGTTTACCGAGGGCGCTTTCCGGGAGGTGATAGGAGAGACTGCAATAAGCAACCCATCGAAGGTCAAGCGATTGCTGTTATGCAGCGGTAAGATCTACTATGAGCTGGAGGCGGCACGCCGGGAAGCGGGGAATGATGCCTTGTCGATCATCCGTATTGAACAGCTCTATCCTTTCCCGGCGAAGCAACTGCATGAGCTGACAGCGCAATACCCGGCAGATGTTGAACGGGTGTGGGTGCAGGAGGAGCCACTCAATATGGGTGCTGCCGCTTTTGTGAAGCAACAGTTGGGCGACTGCCATCTGCGACTCATCGGTCGTCCGGCCAGTGGCGTTACGGCTGAGGGGCTGACGGCTCAGCACAAGATCAACCAGGCTGCGATCATCCAACAGGCGATCGACCTTACAACCCACTGATGCAGCTCGTTCACTGAATCAATTTCATTCAATCATTCTCAATCTAAAAATAATGGCACAAGTAGAGATCAGAATACCGAGTCCCGGAGAATCGATCACCCATGTAGAGCTGACGCGATGGCTGGTGGCTGACGGGTCGGTAGTAAGGAAAAACAGCGAGATCGCGGAACTGGAGTCAGAGAAGGCCACATTGATGTTGGTTGCCGATGAATCAGGCAAGATCACTTTCAATGTTCCCGAGGGGGAGATGCTGGAGGTGGGTGCGGTGGCTTGTGTGATCGACACCTCTGTTCAACCGGAGGAGATAACCAAAGAGCCGGAACATGAACTTCCGGCAGCGGCTGGTGATACACCTGCAGAAAAAGCAGAGGAGGCGGCTCCTGAACCGGCGAAAGCGGAAAAAGCCGCGGGGGAAATGCCGGCTGTTGCATCCGTTGGTTCGGGTTATGACCAGGTAAAGGTGACGCCCTTGGCTGCGAGGATGATGGAGGAGAACGGCCTCTCGGTAGAGGATGTGATTCAGGGACTCCGACGTCTCAGGGGAGAGGATGTGGAGGCGGTGAGGGCCTCGGGTGCTATGGGCGGTCCTTCGGGTTTGCGGCAGCCTGCCAGCAGGGAGAGCCGCAGTGAGCGGATGAGCTCGCTGCGCAGGAAGCTGAGTGAGCGGCTGGTGTCGGTGAAGAATGAGACCGCCATGCTGACTACGTTCAACGAGGTGGATATGAAGCCGATCATGGATCTGCGCAAGAGACATCAATCCGCGTTCGTGGAAAAACACGGGATAAAGCTGGGCATCATGTCTTTCTTCATGAAAGCCTGTTCCGTAGCATTAAAGGAGTTTCCCAATGTGAATGCCATGCTGGATGGTGAGAACCTGGTGACGTATGATTATGCCGATATTTCCGTAGCCGTGAGCACACCCAAAGGGTTGATGGTGCCGGTGATCCGTAATGTGGAGAGCCTCACCCTGGCGGAGATTGAAAAAGCCATCGCCGATATGGCCGGGAAAGCCCGGATGGGGAAGCTGTCCATTCCGGAGATGACCGGTGGCACATTCACGATCACCAATGGCGGCATTTTCGGTTCAATGATGTCTACCCCGTTGATCAATCCGCCTCAGTCGGCAATTCTCGGCATGCACAATATCCTGGATCGTCCTGTAGCGATGGATGGTCAGGTAGTGATCCGGCCGATGATGTATGTGGCGTTGTCGTACGACCATCGGGTGATCGACGGCAAGGATTCTGTCGGTTTCCTGGTGCGGGTGAAGCGATTGCTGGAGAGCCCGCTGGAGATGCTTTTCAGTGGCAGCAGCGGAGAGAAAGCGCTGTTGGATCTTTGATCCACCGGCGCTTATAGGTTATCCTGATCTACCCACGATGGTGAATCGGGCAAACTTGAGCAGCAGTTGCTTTTTGCCAGCCGATTCAAAATCGACGAAAGCACGGCGGTCGCTGCCACCCATCTCGATGGCGGTGACCACCCCGCGTCCAAACCGTTCGTGCTCGATGATATCCCCTTCCTGCAGCTCTTTTGCCTCTTTCGAGAGCGGGATGGATGAGCGTGTTTGTTGCAGGGGTACCGCCCTTTTGGGGGGGGTGATGGTCCGTTCTTTTTCCAGTCGGTCTTCCCGCATCGATCCCCAGAAATCGTCCGTTTCCGCGTTTTGGGGTTGGTCGGCAGCGGTCTGCCGGTCCATGTTGAGGTAGGTAGGATCGATATCTTTCAGGAAGCGGCTCTCCCGGGCAGGATTGATCTGGCCGTTACGAAAGCGGCTTTTGGCATAGGTGATCGTGCAGGACTCCCTGGCTCGCGTGAGGGCCACATAAAAGAGACGTCGTTCCTCCTCCAGTCCCCGCATCTCGTAGCGAGCCATTGAGGAGGGGAAGAGCTCCTCTTCCATCCCCACCACGAAGACATGTCTGAACTCGAGCCCCTTGGCAGAGTGAACCGTCATCAATGTCACTTTCTCATTTTCCGCCTCGCTATCGGTATCCTGATCGGTGAGCAGTGAGACCTCCGAGAGGAAGTCAACCAGGCGGTTGTTCTCCTCTCCCTGTTCCTGTCGTGTAGAGACAAACTCACTCATGGCGTTGAGCAGTTCCTGTATGTTCTGGGTGCGGCTCATCCCCTCCGGGGTCATATCCTCGTAGGCTTCGGCAGCGATGCCACTCTTGCGGATCACCTCCTGAGCCAGTTCAAAGGCGTTGAGGCTCTCGTTTTGTTCGATGAAGCTGCTGATAAGGGTGTGGAACGCTTCAATCTTTCTTGCCGTGCCGGCGTTCACATCGAGCGAATAGGTTGCAGGTGCGGCCACCACCTGCCAGAGGCTGACCTGTTGTAGCTGTGCCGCATGGGTGATCTTGCCTACCGTCACATCGCCTATTCCCCGTGAGGGGTAGTTGATGATGCGGCGGAAAGCCTCCTCGTCGTTCGGGTTGACGATCATACGGAAATAACTGATCACATCCTTAATTTCCTTTCGCTGATAGAATGATAGTCCCCCGTAAATACGGTAGGGGATGTTGTTCTTGCGCAGCGCCTCCTCGAAGATGCGCGACTGGGCGTTGGTGCGGTAGAGGATGGCGAAATCGCTGTAGGGTGAATGCTTCTCCATTCGCATCCGGCTGATCTTGTTGGCGACGATCAATCCCTCTTCAAAGTCGGAGAAGGCGCTCTTCACCTCAATCTTCTCCCCCACGTCGTTGGTAGAAAAAATCTCCTTAAAGATCTGTTCGCTATTCTTTTTGATGAGGCTGTTGGCCGCGTTCACGATGTTCTGCGTGGAGCGGTAGTTCTGCTCCAGCTTGAAGACCCGTGTCTCGGGATAGTTGGTTTTGAAATTCAGGATGTTGTCGATGTTAGCACCCCGAAAGGAGTAGATGCTCTGGGCATCATCGCCCACCACGCATACGCGGTGATGCTTCTCGGCCAGCTGCATCACGATGAGGTGCTGGGCAAAGTTGGTATCCTGGTACTCATCCACCAGGATGAACTGAAACTGGTTGCGGTAACGTTCCAGTATCTCGGCATGGTCGCGGAAGAGGATGTTGGTATAGAGCAGCAGGTCGTCGAAGTCCATGCTGTTGGCAGCCCGCAGCCGCTGCTGGTAGCGGCTGTAGATCTCGCTGATGGCCGGTCGGTGTGCCTGCCGGTCGTAGTCGAGGATCTCGCTGTTTGAAGCATACATGGATGGGGTGATCAGGCTGTTCTTCGCCTTGGAGATCTGGTTGTGTACTCCACCCGGCTTGTACTGTTTGTCGTTGAGCTCCAACTCGCGGATGATCAGCTTGATCAGGTTCCTGGAGTCGGTGGCATCGAAGATGGTGAAGTTGGACTGGAAGCCGATCGCTTCAGCCTCGTTGCGGAGGATGCGGGAGAAGATGGAGTGGAAGGTGCCCATCCAGAGGCGGCGGGCCTGTTTCTCGCCCACCAGCTCAGCGATGCGGCTTTTCATCTCCCTTGCCGCCTTGTTGGTGAAGGTAAGAGCCAGCAGGTAGTAGGGAGGGAGACCCTGCTCCAGGAGCCAGGCAATCTTGTAGGTGAGCACGCGTGTCTTCCCCGATCCGGCGCCGGCGATCACCAGCGAGGGTCCGTCGCAGAACTCCACGGCAGCCCGTTGCGCCTCGTTCAGGTTGTCGAGGAACGACGCTGAATTCTTTTCTTCTCTCTTGAAATGCATGGGTACAAAAATACAACTTTTTCGTTAAGCGAAGGCAGAAGTCAAACTTGTTTGAATTAAGCCAGGTCCAAGGGAAGTCTGAGTTTATTGAATTTTTGGGCGTATCACCATAAAAAAAACCGCTCTCAACTGAGAGCGGTT